>JAJZEJ010000609.1 GCA_021828635.1 Chloroflexota bacterium | reverse complement strand
CGCCCGCTCACTTTATGATAAAGGGGTTCTTCTTATGTCGTGGCTATCCTGGTTTCGCGGGCGTGGCAGTGGAAGTAGCACGCGGACTGTCAAAGACCAAGTACCGGAAGAGGAGTTTCTCTGGGTCGAGGGGCGTCGTCATGTTAAAGACTTGCCTTATCTCATGCCTACTGACAAGTATGAATTTAACCGACTCGATTTTCAACATTACCTCATTCGCTATGTGATGCAGTGCAACTATATCGCGCCACTGGCAAACCCCACCGGAATTTTAGATATCGGCTGTGGCACCGGACGTTGGGCGCACGAGATGGCTATCGCATTTCCGCAAACAAAAGTATTTGGCCTGGACATGCATGCTGAGCAAACACAACCAGAGGCGGTTGTGCCTCAAAACTATCGCTTCGTCAAAGGCAATGTGCTTGAAGAATTGCCGTTTCCTGATATGACCTTTGATTTTGTGCATCAACGCTTCCTACACGTGGCTATTCCCGTTACCAAATGGCCGCACGTGGTCGCGGAACTCAAGCGTGTGACGCGCCTCGGTGGCTGGGTCGAACTGGCTGAGTCCGATCAGGTTATTCATCGAGGAGGTCCGGCAATGGCTCAACTGACCCGTTGGGGTTTGCAATGGAGCCAGCAACGCGGCATCGATGCACAGGTTTGTGCAAACTTGCCGACTCTTTTGCATTCGGCTGGTTTAATCAACATCAAAAACTATAGGATAGACCTGCCACTGGGAAACTGGGCTGGCAGAATTGGCAATATGACGGCCACCGATATGTATACCTATAATCGAGCAATTAAACCGATGATGGTTCGGCAATTAGGGCTAGATGGTGATCTCTATGATAAGGTGTCACAGGATATGCGCCAGGAGTGGGAAACAAATCACTGTTTTTTCTCCTTCTATGTCATGTGTGGACAACGGGTCTAACTATGGATGCTCTGCTCTACCTGGATTGTTTCTCGTCTCTGCACTAACAAAATTACAATAGTTCTGTTAAACTATCTTTAAGGGATAGGTATGGTAGCGTTAATATTTTGTTAATAGCCGAGGAAGATGTTGTTAAGCCGCTGTAAAGAGGTTGATGTGTGTGCATAATATCTATATAAAGGGGGAATGCTATGGTAGAAACACACATTGTTAGCTCTTCTTCTGGCCGTTACACTCTAAGCAGGCATCGTTTATGAGATGCCGCGCATCTCTGCTACCTCTGCTCTACCCGATGATATAGCGGTTGTTACGATGACTCGTTTCCAACTCTATCGCTATGGCGTATAGCTTTATAGTTGGCGGAGTTGATCGTAACTGTGTACTATTGAGAGGTATTTCCTTTATGACCAAGCAGTATCGCTTCGAGGATGTCTTTGCATCCCAGAGTCGTCGTCGTTTTCTCAAACAGACTGGCGCTCTAGGTATTTCAACCGTCGCCCTGACTGCCTTCCTTGAGGCGTGCGGTAGCAATGCTAGTAGTGGCGGCAGTGCCACCAATGTTAATAATCTCAAAGGGCCGATCCCGATGCAGACCCTTATCACGAATGCCAAGAAGGAAGGCAAGTTGCAAGCAATTGGCATTCCGCCAGAGTGGGCCAACTACAAGGAGATTCTGGCTGGCTATTCGTCACTCTATGTACCCGTCTCTTATCAGGCCGAGGCCGAGTACTCGTCGGCGCAGGAGTTGGAAGTCTTCAAGAATTCTATTCATCATCCGCATGGTGATATCGGTGATGTCGGCTTCTCCTTTGGCCCGGTAGCCATCAAAGAGGGACTGATTACCCCCTATATCCATTCGCAGTGGGCTGATGTTCCAAGCAACCTCAAAGACCCTAACGGCTATTGGTGTACAGAGTATTGGGGTACACAAGCGTTCATCATCAATACCGATCTGGTGAAGAATCCGCCTACCACCTTCAAGGAACTGCTCTCTGGCAGCTACAAGAACATGGTTGGCATCGATGGCGATCCTCGTCAGGCCACTGATGCCCTGAATGCGGTCTACTCTGCGGCTTTGGCCGTGAGTGGTAGCACGACAGATATTCAGCCTGGCATCGACTATTTTGCGCAGTTGAAGAAAAAAGGCAACTTCAGCTCCGCGCGTTCCAGCTTGGCGAACATCACAAAGGGTGAGGTAGCAATTGCGATCATGTGGGACTATTTGGGTCTGGGCTTCCGCGACTCGCTGGCGGGTAAGCCAAACCTTAAAGTGCTGATTCCGTCCGATGGTTCTATTGCCGGTCCCTATGTGTCCATCGTCAACAAGACGGCCCCCGATCCTTATGCCGCGCGTCTCTGGATTGAGTATATCTTCTCGGATGCTGGTCAGCTCGACTACCTCAAGGGCTATGCTCACCCCGCACGCTATCAGGCGCTGGTCGCGGCCAACAAGATTCCTGCCGCTCTGGCGGCTAAGTTGCCGAATGCGGAACAGTATGCCAACGTCAAGTTCGTCACTGATCCTACTCAGTTGGCGAATGCGGTGAATGCTGTTAACCAGAACTGGGCCTCCCAGGTGCTGGGCCAGTAGAAACAACATGGCAAAGGACCGATACAACATGTTTCGTTGTATCGGTCTCTATCCCTATGTAGGAGAGAATATTTATGCAACTTCCCGCGACCGGAGATGAGGCCGCGTCTCCAAATATTGTAACCACGCGGGCGAAGAGTGGGCGACCAGGGGGAATACGTTGGAGCTATACGCTGACTAGTTGGTTGGGGCTGGTGCCTTTTTTGCTCTTCTGCCTGCTCTTTGAAATTCTACCTGCCATTATCATTATTGAGGGCAGTTTTGTTGATAGCAATACCAATGCGGCAACGCTCAACAACTACCAACGACTGCTCTCGGTACCGAGCAATATTCATGCCTTTCAAACCAGTATCTCGTTGTCGCTCGTGACCGGACTGCTTGGAGCGATCATCGGCTTTTTCGCGGCGTATGGTGTCTATCGGTTGCGTTCCAATTGGCTACGCAATTTCCTGATTGGTTTCTCAAGTATTGCGGCGAACTTCGCAGGCGTGCCACTAGCCTTTGCCTTTATCTCGACGTTGGGTGTCACGGGCTTCGTGACGGTTTTTTTGAAAAATGCGTTGCACCTCAATCTCTATAATATGGGCTTTAGCATCTATACCTTCTGGGGGCTGGTGCTGGTCTATCTCTATTTCCAGTTGCCACTCATGATTCTGGTTTCAGTACCTGCATTGGCGGTGTTACGACCAGAGTGGCGCGAAGCTGCGACCAACCTGGGTGCCTCCGGCGTTACCTACTGGCGACGCATCGCTCTACCTGTATTGTTGCCCTCGTTAATTGCCGCCACTCTATTGCTCTTTGCTAATGCCTTTGGAGCTTATGCCACAGCCTATGCGCTGGCACAAGGCAATATCAATATTGTGCCAATTCTGATTAGCTTTGTCGTCGCGGGCAATGTGGGTATTGATGTGGGGCTGGGCAATGCACTGGCCGTTGGCATGATTATTGTGTTGTTCGCCGCTGTGATGATCTATACGACCATGCTGCGGCGTGTGAGCGTCTGGCAAGGAAGGTAAGTGAGCCGTATGAGTGCTATGAGGGCTGGTACTGTGCAACAGAAAAGTCGGGGACGTTCGTTCGTTTTCAGCCTGGATGTCCTGTTTCTGCTGCTGGTGGCTATCTACCTGCTGGTACCATTGGTGGCAACGCTGGTTTTTGGCTTGCAAGGCAATAATGGCCTGGATTTTCATAGTTATCAAGAGATTTTCACCGATAAAAATTTCGGTCAGACGCTGCTGCTTTCACTGGAATTGGCGCTGGCGACGACGGTGCTATCAATTGCCTTGATTACGCCAACCGTCTATTGGGTACAACTCCGTCTGCCCAGGTTGCGTCTCCTACTGGATATTCTCTCCCTTGTACCCTTCGCGGTGCCGCCAATTATTATGTCGTTGGGCCTGCTTGAGGTCTACGGCAGCTCCAATATGTTCATCAATGTGTTATCGTTGGGGCTGGTACCCATCTTGAGCAATAATCCGTTCAATATCGTCAATACGCCGCAGCTACTGGTATGCGCATATGTTATCGTCGCATTACCCTACGTCTATCGCCCGATAGACAATAGTATGCGTGCAATCAATACGATAGTGTTGACAGAAGCGGCCTATAGCCTGGGTAGTGGTTGGTGGCGAACCTTTCTGCGTGTGATTATGCCCAATATCTGGCCCGGTGTCATCAGTGGCGCGTTGCTGACCTTCTCGACCGCGATGGGCGAGTTCACACTGGCCTCGCTATTTGGTATCTTTACCTTCCCGATCTACCTGAATGGAGTCGGGCAGAGCGATGCCCACAAAGCTGCGTCTCTATCCATTTTGAGCTTTATGCTGACGCTACTCTGCGTCCTGGGTATTATTCTGCTTGTGCGCCGTAGACCCGGCCAGCAGATTGAAATCGCGGCAACACGCTAACAAGGAGCTTACACGTATGGCATTTTTAGCAATAGAGAGTCTCACCAAATATTTCGGCCAAGTAACAGCCGTCGATCATGTGTCACTTGAGATTAATCACGGTGAGTTTCTGACCTTGCTGGGACCGAGCGGCTGTGGCAAAACAACCATTTTGCGTATGATCGCAGGCTTTGAGCTACCAAGTGAAGGACGTATCTTGTTGGAAGATGAGGAAATTACCAATCGCCCAGCCAATAAGCGCCCGATGGGGATGGTCTTCCAATCTTATGCACTCTTTCCGCATCTGACCGCCGAGCAGAATATCGCCTTTGGTATGGAGATCAAGCGCGAGCCAAGAGAGCAAGTGAAAAAGCGTTGTGCCGAATTGCTGGAACTGGTTGGTCTGGCCGATGCCGGACGGCGCTATCCACATCAGCTTTCGGGTGGTCAGCAGCAACGTATCGCATTAGCACGTGCGCTGGCTATCGAGCCAAAAGTGTTGTTGCTGGATGAGCCTCTGTCAGCATTGGATGCAAAGGTGCGTGTCAGTTTGCGCAACGAGATACGGCGTATTCAGCAGCAGCTCAAGATGACAGCCATTTACGTGACACACGACCAGGAAGAGGCGCTGGCTATCTCTGATCGCATTGCCGTGATGGCAAAAGGTCATATTGAGCAGCTTGATCGCCCGGAAGTGATTTACAGCAATCCACACACCATCTTTGCCGCCACCTTTGTTGGTACTAGCAACCAGTTTAGAGCTGTAGTCGAATCGCCAGCCGAGGGAACCTGTCGTGTCGGTGAAATGGTGTTGTCTGTACCGACTATGCCAGAGCGGCAGAAAGGCAATCGTATCCTGCTCGTTATTCGTCCTGAAGCGGTCTCACTTCACCATAGTGATGAAGCCGATACGCAACGTGCCGGACGCTTTAACACACTTAGTGGGCGGGTCGAACTACGTACTTTCTTGGGGCCATTCACCCGCTTCCACGTGCGTAGCAGTCTGGGCCTGTTGACGGCGGACATCCCTGGCCAGCAGGTGCAAGGCTACGAAGTTGGGCAACAGGTTTATGTGACCTTTCCCGCTTCGGCTTGCCGGGTACTTCTGCTCGATGCCGCAGAGATTGAGCTAGCACACATAGCCGAGGCGGAAGAGTTTGATGCACCAGGCATGCCGTTCGTAGAGATGTGATAAATCACGTCTCTACGAAGGAGCTTGATAGCCAAGCTCTTGGGCGCGTTGAAACTCCTGCTTGGCCTGTTTATTGCGTCCCAGGTATATTAAGGCATTGCCACGGTTCTGATGATAAACGGGTGAAAGCTTATCAAGAGTGACAGCCTGGTCATAAGCTTTAATGGCTTCTTGGTAGCTCCCAAGATCGTAGAGAAAGAAATTGCCGATACTATTGTGTGCATAAGCATTATCCGGTTCTAACTGAATAGCCTGCTTATATGCCTCAAGAGCCTCGTTGTATCGCTTGAGCGCCTTCAAAGCCATGCCTTTATCAATCAAGTAAATGGCCTTGTGCGGATTGTACTGGATAGCGCAATCATAGGCACTGATAGCTTCAATATGATTATTCAGATCGCGTAATGTATTCCCTTTACCGTGATGTGCATCGGCATCATCTGGAGCTAAGAAAATCGCCTGTTCATAGGCTTGTAGTGCGTCGCTGTTGCGGTTGAGCCGCCACAATACATCTCCTATGCTGCAATAGATGTGGGTATCATCTATATGTAAGCATACCGCGTGTTCATAGGAGGCCAGCGCCTCTTCATTGTGTTGCTGTTCATAAAGTATTTTTCCGCGATTGTAGTGGTAGGTGGCATTGCTATCATTATAGCGAATGGCCTGCTCGTATGCCTCCAACGCTTCCTGTTTTCTGTCGAAGACATGATGGATGTCACCTAGCCCGTTATAGGCGGCAGCACAGTTAGCATCGAGGGCGATAGCTTGTTGGTAAGCAGCTAGTGCCTCTTCATAACGTTTTAGCTGATAAAGAGCGTTACCACGCCCACTGTGGGCGAGTACTAAGGTCGGTAGGAGTGTTAATGCTTGCTCATAGGCGTCGAGTGCCTCCGTATACTGTTCCAGTGCGTAGAGAGTGTTGCCTTTACCTGTGCTTGCGTGGGCGTTAAGGCCAAAACGTAGTGCCTCGTTAAAGGCCATCAGAGCTTCTTTTTCTTTATGTTGCTCGTGTAGTACATTGCCGCAGCCGATGTAGGCATCCACGCACTCTGCGTCAAGAAGAATTGCTTGCTCATATTCGTCCAGTGCCTCTCGGTAGCGGTTCATCTTCCAGAGTGCATTGCCACGATGAGAGAGGTAGAGAGCATTATCCGGGTTGATTTGAATAGCTTTGTCATGTTCCTGCAATGCCTCCTGATAGCGTCCAAG
Organism: Chloroflexota bacterium; assembly: GCA_021828635.1. Next base: position 1,318 of record JAJZEJ010000609.1, on the reverse strand, counting down.
TGTCCAGAGGGTTAGCCCACAGTTGTCATGGAACAGTGCAGTGCGTCGTGCGTAATGAATAGCCGTTTCATAAGCTTCAAGTGCCTCTTCATTGCGCCTGAGCATTATCAGTGCATCACCTCTGCCATTATGTGCCTCAGCATGATTGATTTTATATTGTACGGCCTGTTCAAACGCAACTAATGCCTCTTCAAATTGTTCAAGTTTGTAGAGGCAACATCCCTTTCCGAAGCTGGCAGTAGCTGAATGTGGTCTCAGTTGCAGAGCCAGTTCATAGGATTGCAGCGCATCTTCCAGACTGGATAGGTTATAGAGTGCCTTACCACATCCAATATGAATAACTGCCCACTGTGAGTTGAGCTTCAAGGCATAATCATAGGCTTCGAGTGCCTCTTCATCGCGCTGTAGTAGTGTGAGGACGCGCCCCTTCTCATTAAAAGCTGAGATGGCATCAGGATTGAGTTGCAAGGAACGGTTGTATGCTTCGAGCGCCTCTTCATAGCGTTCCAGATGACGTAGAACGTTGCCCCGTCCCTCGTGCGCTTTGGGGCAGTTAGGGTCGAGCTTCAAGGCGTGTTCAAATGCCTTGAGTGCGTCATCCAGGTTATTTTCTTTCTCTTGTTTAAGTTTGTAGAGGGCATTGCCTTTATGATAATAGAAAAGCGCGTTGTTATTGTTGAAGCGAATGGCTTGCTGAAAATCTTTGAGTGCGCTACTATAGCATTGGACACGGCATAAAACTATACCACGGTTATCGTAACAGTTGGCATTATTCTTATCAAGTTTTAGTGCATGGTTATATGCTGCGAGTGCCTCTTCATTGTTACCCAGATCACGTAGGGCGTTCCCGATACCCTCATAGGCCAAAGCGAGTTCAGGGTTAAGTTGGGTAGCCTGTTGATAGGCATCTAGCGCCTCCTGATGGCGTTTAAGCTGGAAAAGCGCGTTACCTTTGCTATAGTGCATAGCGGCGGAGCGTGGGGATACTGGTGGGGACAGGCGAATAGCGTGTTCGTAAGCGACGAGCGATTCTTCGTAGCGTTGCAGTTGATGTAACACCAGCTCTTTGCGATACCAAGCGTTGATATGTTTTGGGTCGTAAGAAATGGATTGCTCATGCGCAAGGAGTGCTTCCTGATAACTGCCGATAGCTTCCAGGGCGCGACCTTTATTATAGTAGGCGGTAGAAGATGTGGGATCAAGTTGCAGTGCGCAGTCGCAGGCGTCTACTGCTTCGGCATATCTGCCAGCTTGATAATGACGATCAGCATCATTGAGCCATTCATATTTGCTTTTTTGGCGGGCATCCAATTTGGGT
>JAJZEJ010000600.1 GCA_021828635.1 Chloroflexota bacterium | reverse complement strand
CGATGTGCAAGCGTATGTCCTGGGGGGTCACGGCGACACAATGGTGCCACTGGCCCGCCTTTGCACCGTCGCTGGTATCCCAATTTCACAATTAATTGCCGCTGAGCGCATTGAGCAGATCGTGCAACGCACGCGCGATGGCGGCGCTGAGATCGTTAAACTGCTGGGTACCGGTAGCGCCTACTTCGCTCCCTCAGCTTCCATTCTCCAGATGATCGATGCTATCTTGCTCGACAAGCAGATGATTATGCCGTGCGCAGCCTATCTACAAGGTGAATATGGCATCAATGGCCTGTTCGTGGGCGTGCCTGTCAAACTCGGCGCGAAAGGCATTGAGCAGGTCATCGAAATCGAGCTGACCAGCGAGGAACGTGCGTTATTGCAAAAATCGGCGGATGCTGTACAAGAACTGGTCAAGGTGATGGGCATTTAAGCCTGGAGCTACTGCAACAATCTAGTAGAGGTCAGTGATATTGATGAACATTTTCATCAGCATCATTGACCTCTACAACATATTCATACCTATTTCGGCTGACTACTGATTTGCTTGTGGCAATAACCGCTAGACATCAGGCTAGCTGGCTACCAAATGCCGTATGGATAGCCGAAGCCACCGATACCACCGAAGCCGCCGTAGCCACCAAACGGCACGCCGTAGCCACCAAAGCCACCGAAGCCGCCGTATGGATAGCCGAAACCACCGAAGAACTGACCGCCGACAATCCCTGACAACTCTTCATCGGTTAACTCAGCACTCATCGAGGGGATATCAATAAAGCTCACAGGAACGTTCTCCTTTCCTCTTCTCATTGAACACTTACAACACATAGAGGGAATAGAGCTTTCTGATCACCATCTCCATTCCAAGAGAGACTATACCCTAAAAACTATTAAAAATCAAGCTGAACATCAAAAACTTGTGTATCGCTCTTCTATATTAGATGTTATTTAGGGCGATTGCTACATAAATAAAAATGTAGTCGTGATGATAAATTTGGTTCTACTAGCGACTCAATGGCCCTCGGCTCCAGCAATCACCACGATATATTCGCCTTTAGGTGCGGTCTGTGTGACGGTCGTCAGGAGGGAAGAAAGTGTGCCGCGTTCAACCTTTTCAAACATCTTCGTCAGGTCGTTGGCGAGAGCTGCGGAACGGTCGCCATAGACCTCCAGTGCGTCACGCAAAAAGCCATCAATGCGATAGGGGCTTTCATAAAATATGAGCGTGTGCGGAGAATCTTTATCAATCTCCATAAATTTGCGTCTGCCCACGGTTTTGCGTGGAGGAAAGCCGCGAAAAGTAAAGCTGTGGACGGGTAGGCTAGAGAGAACGAGAGCCATTACCAGCGCGGTCGGTCCTGGGATCAACGTCACGGCAACCTGAGCCTGGATGGCGCGGCGCACCAGCGTGAAACCGGGATCGGAGATACCGGGTGTGCCGGCATTGGTGACAACGGCAACCGAGAGACCCTGGCGCAACATCTGTTCAATGCGTTCACCAGCCTGTTGCTCGTTATGTTCATGAAAAGCCATTTGTGGCTTATGGATATCATAATGTTTCAGTAAGAGACCGGTTTTGCGCGTGTCTTCGCTGGCAACCATATCCACCTGGCGCAATGTTTCTAGCGCCCGCAAGGTGATATCGCCAAGATTGCCAATCGGAGTCGCAACGAGATAAAGCATTATATCCCTTTCTTTCGTTCATCCGGCTTGTAATGCTGGCAGCTTCGCTTGCACATCCGCTTTCTTGACTTTTAGTGTATGCGTGCGTGGAAAATCGTCGTCGGGCCAGATAGTAAAGCCGCGAATTTGCTGATGGGGAGCCAGTTGCTTATTGGCCTGCTGCACTACTGCTCTGGCTCGTGCTGGATCGGAGAGCAGCAACACCGCGTGAACCTCTGGCCCCTGATTTTGTTTCATTACACCAAGCACAACAGCCTCTTTTACTCCGTCAATTGTCGTCAAGACATTCTCTACATCTTCTGCATAGACATTCATGCCGTTCGCCAGCACAATCATATTCTTTTTGCGCCCTTTGAGATGTAGATCGCCGTGGGCATCAATATAGCCCAGGTCGCCTGTATAGTACCAGCCATCTTTGAACGAGAGCGCGGTCGCCTCTGCGTTCTTCCAGTAGCCTGATGCCACATTTGGGCCATGCACGAGTATCTCCCCGTCATCCGCGATCTTAACGCTCACGCCGGGGAGTGGTTTGCCCACTGAATCAAGGTGATGTTCGTGGGGGGGATTGGCACTGACGACCGGCGAACATTCGGTAGCGCCGTAGCCCTGTATGACGCGAAACCCCATCGCTTCCCAGCGTTGTGCTAGCGATGGAGGTAGATAGGCACCGCCGCTGACAAAGAAGCGGAAGTGACCACCAAAGCGATTTTGCACGGTCGCAAAGAGATAGCGGCGCAATCCGAACGGGAGCCGTGCCGCGATTTTGTGCAGCCATTCCCATTGTCGTTCGCGCCCCTGTCTGCGTACTTCGCGCTCAATGCCAGCCATAAAAAGCTGGAGCGCCTGTGGCACCAGTACCATACAGGTTGCGTGTTGAGTAGCAAAGAGCCTGAGCAAGGTATCTGGCACCAGTGAACGGGCATAGACAATACTTGCGCCTTGACTAAGGATAGCTATCTCAATCGTTAACTCAAACATGTGCGATAGAGGTAAGATAGACAGAACGCGGTCACTCTGATGGATTGGGACTACTTCGAGTGCAGCCAGTGCATTAGAAGCGATATTGTTATGGCTGAGCATGACACCTTTGGGGCTACCGGTAGTTCCCGACGTAAAGATGATCTGGGCTAGGTCTTGCTCATCTATGGTCGGCAATGTCGCGCGGTCGAGTTCCTCAATTGGGAGTGCATCAATATCAATGAAAGAGAGTGAACTACGCCGCAACGTCACATACTGTTTATGTGTGGTAACAAGAAATTTGATATCTGTAGTGGCAACGATACGTTCAAGAAAGTCTTCCTTCGTATTGACATCAACCGGTACCACCACCATACCCAGTAATAGGGCTGCGAAGTAAGCCACAAGCCAATCAATACGGCTGGCACTCCAGATCATCAATTGCATGCCCTTTGTTGCTTGCTGCTGTTGTAGAAAACCAGCAAAGCCATAGATGCGTTCTTGCAGTGCTTGATAACTGCAAGAGGACAGCGTATTATCGTCAGTTGGTTCAACCAGAGCCATCTGAGAACCATAGTGGGCCACGGAATGCTCAAGACTATGCAGTAACGTAGGCATATGTATCCCCCTAGCCGATAAGACTGTTATAGGAAAAGATAGAATGGAAGTATAGTATAGTGCAACGATGGCTATTTGACTAGATCTGATACTCACACTGTCAACGCCTGTGAATGATTGATAGAGAGCAAGCAAGGCGACCGCAGAGATGTCACTGCATGTATCGTTGCACCTATCACACCGGTTCATATATGTAGTGGCATCTCTTGTGGATGTCATGGTATGGATATCATGGTGTAAATGTCAGGGACTCTATAGCTCTTTTTTCGCTCATTGCTCTCACTCTCTTGTACAAACGATCATGGGAGAGTAGAATAGACTATGTTCACCATAACTTTCGCAAAAAAGGTTATTTTGCAAAACATTAGCTCTAGATTAAATTAAAATTTTCCATTATCCTGCGCGTAGCCATACAATTGTACTATGTATCTACCAAGTGTTGACATCATGCTTTATACTAAAAGAGAGGAATTGTTATCGTCAAAAAACTTTCTTGCGATGATGGCTACGTGCATTTTTATGTGAGATATTCCGTCTGTGATTCGACGTAGTATAAATAAGAAGGTTTAGCGTAACATTATACCTCGTAAGCAAGAACCCAACCAGTGAAAGGAAACCGTTCCATGCCATCCCTTGAAACTGCTAACGTGGGTAAGGCAGTTGCTGCACGAGTCGGCACCAATATTCGTGAAGTCAGAACGAAATTGGGTATGACTCAAGCACAGTTAGCCGCCCCCGAATTCTCGATCTCTTACATCTCAGCCATAGAGCGCGGTAAAATCCGCCCATCGCTGAAAGCCCTCTCTATCCTCGCCCGCCGCTTAGATGTTCCCTTAACTTTCTTGCTCGAAGGTAGCCCTGCGGGAGCCGCCGAAGCACGAGCCGTAGGTTATTCTCCAGCGGACTCAGGCCCAGATCAGCGCATCGATGTAGACTTGTTGCAGGCCAGCGTTCTCATTCAACAGAAGGAATACGAGCAGGCTTCGCAGTTACTAACGCCTATTCAGCCTGAACGCATCACCACTGATCAAGTCTATCGACTCTACCTGTTACGTGGCGAGATTCATCTCGGTCTTGATGAATACCAGGAAGCCGTCGTCGATCTACGTGCTGCGGTCTCTCAAGGCGAAGGCTTGAATGATACCGAGTATATAGAACGCGCCCGCAACTTGCTCGGCAAAGCCTATTACTCGTTGTACAACTACACGTTGGCCCTTGAACATCATCAACGCTGTTATCAGGCGATAGAGAACAACCAGATCAACGATCCCTTCTTTTCACTCGATGTCTTCAGCAATCTCGCCAACGACTACTTCCGACTTGGCGATTTTGAGAAGGCTATTCCTTTCTATCATCGGGCGCTCGAAGCCCTCGATCAGATGGGACGCGATAGTCGCAATTTCGCGCACAAGTATATGGAGATTAGCCAGCATTACAAGGCAGTCGGCAAGATTCCGATGGCCCGCGACTATGTGATGCGTAGTCTGTCCATCTATGAGATGCGCGAAGAACAACGTCTGGTTGGCATGACCCATCAGCGTCTCGGCAAGACTCTGGAGAGAATGAACGATCTGGATGCCGCAGAGCAAGAATACCACAAAGCCATTGCCATTGAGCGCGATTTGAACGATGAAGCCGCCGCTTCCATTTGCCTGACCTCGCTGGCGGAGCTATCGCTCAAACGCAACAAAGTCGAACAGGCCGAGCAGCAGGCGCAGGAGTCTCTGGCTTTCGCTCGCTCCAGTAAGGATGCGCAATCACAAAGTCAGGCGCTCATTGCTCTGGCTCAGATTCACCATCAGGCCAACGACTATGCTACATCTGACCAGTTCTTTACACAGGCACTAGAACTGCTCGATACCTCTCATGCCCACGAGATGGCTGCCTCTGGCTACTTCCGCTATGCTAACCAGCTTGAAGAGCGTGGCGAGGTGCAGCGTAGCCTATCCGCCATCAAAAAAGCCTACGAGCATCAACGGCAAGGAAAACGCGGCGATAACGAATAGTCCGCGCATACCATACCTCCTTTGTCAAGAGAAAAGATAGGACGCACACGGCGTGCATGCTGTGTGCGTCCTATCTTTTCTCTTGACAAAACTGATGATTGCCATAGTAGCTCTTGATCTTGTACAATAGCAGAAAATACCCATTGGAGGGCTTTTTCGTATGCCTCTGACGGCACACGACTTGAGATATAACGTGGAGCAGAGCTATCCCTTGCTCTACGCCTATCTTCATCGCAACGCACAGCGTTTTCTTGGTACACTCAAATATGATGCCTACGAGGTTGATCTGGTTATCGGCCATGTCGTCGAGCAACTGGTGCGTATCGGTCTGCTCGGTTGTAGCGACAAAACGCCTTTGACTGCCCTGGACCGACTCTCGGAAGCGCAACTTTATGCTTTTCTTAGCCATAGTGTGCGCAATAAGGCTATTGATCGTCTGCGTAAACGCCGCCTGCCAACCAGTACAAGCGCCGAATTGGCAGCACCGGAGGGCGCGGAGCATGATGATGATCCTCTTAACGAAGCTATCACTTCAGTATGGGGTACCACGCCGTTCTCCAACCCTGAAGAGATCACGCTACGTTTGGCGACACAGCAAGAATTGCGTGCTATCCTGAAACATTGTATCCTCACTCTACGTGCCGCTCCCCATCAACTGCAGGCCGTCTTGCAAGAACTCCATGATCTGGGAGTTGATGATCTTTTTCACAATCTGCTCACCGACTATCAACTCGCGCCATCTTCTGAACCAGACCCACATGTTAGCCAGCACAAAGATCATGCCCATAAGAAATTACGCCACTGTTTGCAACAACAGAATTCCAATTTGAATGTTATGATTGCTTTACGTCTGACAGACTATGGAGAACATTCCAGCGAGACACAGGACTATAGTACAACGCTTCAAATCCTGGCACAGCATGATCTTTCACTACAAGATGTGCGCACTGGTTTGAAGGTTTTAGTCGCTGAGGGATTGCTCACCTGGCACGACGAAGAACGTGTTACCCTCACGACTGCCCAAATGAAGCAATTAAGCCGGTACTACCGTGAAGAATAGACATAGTATGATAGCATAACAGCATGCTCTGGAGGATACAAGCATGAATGAAGAGAGAGAATTTGAGGGCATGCCCGATACACAGCATAGTAGCTACGCCAGGCTCGCCCAATGGCTTGAGCAGATAATGCAATCACCCCCACCTTTGATGCCACCACTCACATCGATAAACGCTGCATCATTGTCAGCCACCGCTCATGAGAACACTGAGACATTGCTGGATTTACAATTCGATAGCCAGTACCACCTGCGCTACTATCAACAATTGCCAGATTTCGCTATGGCTCTGCTGAGCAATGATATGCAGGCTCCCGTGCGCTATGGGGCATTACTGTATCATTTAGCGGGCTGTGAGGTCTGTCGTCACGACTACGCCGACATCTATAGCTCACTCAAAGAAGCTCTTCAACCAAGTGGACCACGCCCGTTTCTAGGTCAGGGAACACGCACTTTGAGCGCCACACCACCACAAATGCTTAGCCATCTCTGTCGCACGCTGATTAGCCAGGCTGAGGCCGTGCTGCGTCAGGCACGCCACGAACATGATGAGCAACCCGACCAGAATAGCGATGGTGCGTATGCTATTGCCGAAGATGAGGCACGTGCATTGCTCCAGCTTGCCTTGCGTATCGGGTCACATATCACCCAGAACAGTGTACGCAAGCAGGCGCTGCAAGACCTGGTACGTGTGGCAACTATTACCGAGCGACAAGAAGCCGTGCAGCCGAACGACCCAAATGACCTGCATGCCCGTGCTTATACCCCTTCACTGGCAGGTACGAATAGAACACGTGGCAAGGTGTTTCGTCGCGCCGATACAACGCAGCATACCCGGAGTTCACAAGATGCACAGGAGAATCTCTCCATTCCACTACAATCACGCACGCTCAGTGGCAGTATCATTCAGCGTGGTCCTCGGCTTGAATTGCACTTGAAAGACCTGGATGCGGCACTGCGTGGTCAGTACGTGCGTGTCTCAGTGCTGCTTGGTTCTCTGATCGAGCCGGTGCGCTGGCAGGGACGTAATCCACACGCTATCCTCAGTTCCACGCCTGTTGCCGCTGATGGTTCGCTCGTCATGCCACTTGGCGAAACCGATCTGCGCCTGAGTAATCTCGAAGATTATCATTTGCTGGAGACCCTCTTCATGTTGGTCGAGGTACGAAAAACAACATAACATCAATTGAACAAAAAATGGCCGTCATGCATGGCAGCCATTTTTTGTTCGATTAATACGGTTGATACAATTGATACTATCCATTCGCACGTGCGTCACGGTCTACGACAGTGAGTGCGCCGGTATTGATGTCGATGACAAGGCCGTGTACGGGAATTCGCGGCAGGTAGGGACTTTGGCGAATGGTCTGCACCACCTCCTGCACATTGACATGCACATCACTGAAAGCTCCAACCCAGCGTACCAGACTCTCGACATCACCCAGCTGCTCTTGCTCGATGAGTTGCTGTGGATCAACGCCTAGCGCCTGCATTGAGGCGGTTAATGTTGGTGCCTCGACGTGTGAAAGGCCACAGTGTGTATGACCTACCACGATCACCTCGCGCACTCCTAGCAGATAGATTGCACCGGCCAACGAGCGAATCAGATCATTGTTGGCTCGCTCGCGCTCCGGTTGCGAGATGGTTGCGCCAGCTGTACGCAACTCGACAATATCGCCCCGTTCCAGTCCCAGCGCGGCCTCGAACATCTGCACCAGACGACAATCCATGCATGTCACGACTGCGGTATGCTTACGTGGTGCATGTCCAATCGTTGGCGGTGCGGGTTGCTGGAGAAAACGCCGGTTACTCGCTAAAATCTCGTCGAGCATGCGC
>JAJZEJ010000166.1 GCA_021828635.1 Chloroflexota bacterium | reverse complement strand
AGCGTCGGTGCCAACGCTACCGATCATAGTCACTCGCGCCCCCAGGCGTGCGGCGGCGATGGCCTGATTGATGCCTTTGCCGCCCAGATACGTGGCGAAATCATCGCCGATCAGCGACTCGCCCGGCTGAGGTAGACGTGGTGCGCGTGCGACGAGATCGGTGATGATGCTGCCAAGAACAACCACGATTCCCATGAATCTTGCCTACCCTTCCTTAGACGTTTGGAATTATCACTACGCAGCCTTATAGCGTCGTACATCCACCTGTACGCCCTCGCTCAAAGCTGTTTCGGCAATCTGAGAAAGCCGTTTGCCTGTTGCTGCATCCACATATTCTTCACCACAGATTGCACAGATTTGGGCAGGAACATCACGAATGACAATTGTTGCATCGTCTCTAGTCAATGTGACTGTCGTGGTTCCTGGTTCAGTTTCTCCATATTGGCAGATGGTACACTGCATGATTGGCCTCTGCGTTCGCTCCTGATACATTTTCCTGTACTATATCACAGATTCATATATGAGTCATCCCGAATTTTTGGGAAACCTGCCAAGCCTTACGAAGAAGGAAAGGCCGGAAAAGTGAGGACTTGGCAAACCAGACCTCCTGGGTTAGACTGTTGAAAAAGAAAACGACAGGTCTTGCTCAGGAGGTCAGAAACATCGATGCAAAGCAAGTATGACATACTTCAAAAAAGTTCACAAGAGAGCCAGCAACTCTCGCAGGAACTGGTGCAATTGCTCGAAACCTATCTTGCTCCGCTTCTGTTTGTTTTAGATCAGTTGCTGGATAAGAGGCTAGTACGAACGTTTGTACAGTGTTGTGTCGCCATTCTTCGTTTCAGGAATATGAAACAAGGATTGCAGTGAAGCGAACTTGGCGCGTCTATGGAGGGGTATGATGGATATGCATCAGGCCCGTGGATACAGCTTCTTCAACACGTAAAAGTACGTTTTGTGATTCGCTGGAAAAAGGGGCATTTCTTCTTCAATGCACAAGGGGAAGAGAAAAAGTTAACGAACCGGTCAAAACAGAAAGACAGGCATGGGAAATCGTCTTTGCCTATCGGCGGCGTTGGAAGATTGAAACCTGTTTTCGCTATGGAAAATGCGAGTTGGCGATGGAAAGTCCCCGTCTGTGGGACTTTGAAAATCGTCTCAAACTGCTTGCGATAGTCACGATTGTGTATACCTTTCTGCTCTTTCTTCTTGAACCTTTGCACAAAGACCTTGTAAAAGCTGTTTTGCACCTCAAATGCCACCGAACCGGAAAACGGTGCCAAGAAGTGGAGGCACCGCTTTACCGATTACGGTGGGCGATCAGTCGGTTGTGGGAGGATGCTCGTCCCATTCTTGGGAGTCTTTTCCCACCTACTCTTCACACGATTCGTGCGTTATCTTCTTTAGGGTGCTGGGCGGCTCCCTAAAAAATTCGGGATGACTCATAACGGTGTCACTATCCAATTGCCCTTGACGTGTCCATGTTTGTATGCTATGTTCAACGTATAGCAAGCATGGTGGTACGCGCTGGTGGATTGCGCAGCACGAAGATACAGATGAAGGCTCGGTAACGTACCTTTAGTAAAGAAGGAGACAGACAGTGGGAATGCTACGAGTTATGTCCCATCGCGGTGATGATCGTGTCAAATGGGATCTCACAAAGGTTGAGATGATCGACGCTGAAGCTGTGGCCGCTGTCCGCGAGGCTGAACGCATTTTTGATGAAGAGCGTGCGCGTGGCGCGACCGCCTTCAAAGTAGTACCGGGAAGACCTGTAGAGCGCATAGAATCGTTTGATCGTACCGCAGAGCAGATCGTGATTGTGCCGCGCGTCGTGGGCGGATAAAGGAGTGAGTAGCCATGTTAGGAACACTGAGCCTGTTTCTCGTCATCTGGCTGCTGTTCTTGCTCCTGGCAATTTACTATCTCTCGCAATCACCACATGGCGGTGTCGGGCGTTTCCGCGATACCTTCAATGAGCATCTCTCGGCGGAGAGTCGTGCTAAGGCGTTGTTGCGTGAGATGTTGAGCGAGGGTCAGTATCAGCAACTGATCAAATTTGGGTATCTGGAAGTGCAGAGTCCGACGATTGATAACCGCATTTATCGTATTCCTGGTTCCGGTGGCTTGGTGAAGGTCTATGAGCGAGGTTGCGCGGTGATGGAACTCTGCTTGCAGCCCGCCGAGCCATTGCCCGATGGTGATGTTGTCGTGATGCACAAGTTGATGATTGAGGCGAACGAGGAAGAATACTTGCAAAAGGCCAATCACTTCGCTCCTGGTATCATCTCCCTGCGTTGCCAGCACCTCTAATAAGCATATGAGAAAGACACATCCCATCAAGACGGTTGCTACTTCGACAATGTGGCAATCGTCTTGATGGGATGTGTCTTTTTAACATTTCGCCTCCTGCCTCGTATGATTCTATAGACTCGACTCTACAACAAAAAACAAGTATAATCAGGGCGAGATATGCAAGCAAGTTCCCCACCGAAAAAATGTCTCAGAAGGCAGGGAAGACAATGGAATGCCCGTACTGCAAGGCCGAGAATCGGAATGGTGTGCGCTATTGTAGCGCCTGTGGCCGGTTACTGAATCCCACCTCCAATCCGGTCGGTATCCCCAATGCTACTCCCATCCCTCCCACTCAGGCTGCTGCATCTTCCACGCCGCGTGTTCTCACCCCTGGTACACGTTTGCAGGGTGGACGCTATGTCATTAAAAAGGTGCTTGGTCAGGGCGGCATGGGAACCGCATTGCTAGCAACCGATCTACGCCTGGATGGCAAATCTGTCGTTATCAAAGAACTTATCAGCAATTCTGCAACGCAGCAGGACGATATCGCCAATTTTAAGCGCGAAGTTGCTATGCTGGCGCATATCGATCATCCCCTGGTACCCAGCGTGACCGATCATTTTCAAGAGGGCGCACGTTACTTCATGGTACAGGAGTATGTCGATGGCGAAAACCTGGAGGAGCGCATGAGTCGTCTCGGTCAGCCGATGCGTGAACGCAACGTACTCCTCTATGCCTCAGAGATTTTGGATCTTCTGGAATACCTGGCACTACAAAATCCGCCTATCGTACACCGCGACATCAAGCCGGCTAACATCATTATCAGCGACAAAGATAAGCGTGCGCATCTGGTCGATTTTGGTATTGCCCGCGCCGATCTTGCCCGCAAGCAGACCAGCGCCCTGGGAACGCCTGGCTACGCGCCCCCCGAACAGTATCAGGGCAAGGCCGACCCGCGCTCAGACCTGTACGCGCTTGCGGCTACGCTGCACTACCTGTTGACCAACCGCAATCCACGCACGAGTCCGCCGTTCACTTATCCACCAGCTAGCACACTCAATCCGCAGGTTTCGTCAGAATGTGAGCGTGTGCTAGGTCGGGCGTTGATGAGTGATCTTCAGCAGCGTTATCAAAGTGCAGCGGCGATGAAGCAGGATGTGGATGAGATTTTGCGCGGGCGTTACGGCGTCTCTACTACTATGAATACCTATACCGTTGCTCATAATAGTACTGTTGCGGCGGGAAATACGGAAGATTTATCCAATCTGCCAACGCTCGCCCCTGCTGTCAACGCAGGTAGTATGGCCGGTGTTGTTGCCGCGCCCTTAATAGCTTCTATCACTCCTGCTCCCGTACCAACGTCGCAGACACCAGTTGGGCCACTGATCTCACCGTATCCTCAGCAGCAAAGCGGGAGACGGCGTAACTGGTTACTACCAGCAGGGTTGATTATTCTGTTACTGCTTCTATTGCTTGGTGGCGCAGGTTTACTTTTCATCCGACATTATCCATCTACGACAGCTACGGCAACTCAGCATACAGGTATTGGCGTTACGAAAGAGGGCAACGAATATATCGGGGTCAGCGATGGCACTTTCGTTTTTGATGCCACGCAGCCCGATGCACAACTCAAGCAGCAGGCCGCAAATGAGCTAAAGCAGCATAATATGACCGGCGCGATGGCATTGCTCAATCAGGCTATCACAGTTTCATCGAACGATGCCGAGGCGCATATCTATCTGGAAGATTTGCGTGTGCTGAACTCTGGCAGTCCCTATGTGACGATTGTGGTGGCAACGATGCTCTCAGGCGATAGTGGCTCAGTGCAGGTGGGACGCGACGATTTGCAGGGTGCATATGTAGCGCAAAAAGAGTACAATGATGGCGCGAAACTGTACAACGGTGTCAAGGTACGCTTGCTGATCGCCAGTTCTGGCGGTCAGAATAGTTATGTGAACCAGGTGGCGCGGCAGATTGTGCAGCTAGCGCGATCCGATAAAACCTTTGTCGGCGTGATGGGTTGGCCGTATAGTTCGCATATGCTTGCGGCGATCCCAACACTCAGTAATGCGCATATCCCGATGGTCTCTCAGACGGCCTCCAGCGATGAACTGAGCGGCAGATCAGCATACTTCTTCCGCGTCGCGCCCTCGAACAAGATTCAGGGTATCGCGGGGGCGCAGTATGTCGAAAGTGTGCTACATGCGCTCCGTGTCGCGCTATTTGAGGATCCGACTGACCCGTATAGCCAGAGCTTGGCGCAGGATTTCGCCACACAGTTTCAGCACGATGGCGGCACGATTGTGGCAACCGAGAAATATACTGTAGGGAAGGCGGCCACCTTGCCACCAGATTTACAGGACGCACTCAGCAAAAATCCAGCTTGCATCTACTTCTCTGGCTATGCCAACGACGTTAGCACGCTACTAACCGATCTGCCGCCGGGGAATATGCCCGTTATGGGGGGTGATGCGTTGTATGAATTAGGGGGCTATCCCAGCAGTGCGCGGGCTGGTTTCAGTCGTCTGCACTTTACCTCCTTCGCCTATCCTGATGAATGGGGTGTGCTGGGCATGGGTGTGAAGCAACCGGACTTTTTCACCTCCTACGTGGCAGCTTTTGACCCTAATCACCTGCACGTCGGCGATCCCTACGGCTTCACGCGAGCGGATAACGACGCCATTCTCTCGTATGATGCCACGGTTGCGCTGTTACATGCTGTTGCCAACGCGCAAACGCAGGCGAAGCAGGATACTGTCACAACCCAGCAGGTGCAACAGGCGTTACATAATCTGAAGGGGGTAAATGCCTTTCAGGGCGTGAGTGGGCAGATTGCTTTTGACGCTAACGGCGACCCGATTGACAAGTCTATCGTCATCTTGTATGTTGACCCCAACGGTTTCATCAAAATGGAGCCGCATATTGAAGGAAAGTTCCTGCTTGGTGCATAGCCGTAAGCTACGTCTAATTGCATAAAGGAATACTGTAGGGGCCGGTTTACCGCGCCCGACAGAGGGCGATAATTGATAGTAATGAAATGATGAGTAATGCCATGAAATGTCCTGTTTGCGGCACAAATAATCCTCCTGGTGAGACATTTTGTAGTAACTGTGGAGCATACCTTGACCCGGCGGGAATGAGCGCCAGCCAGACGGTCATTAATAACAAGAGCAGTGCCAATCCTCCGAGCAATCCTGGCTCAACGACGCTGAGCGGAAGCGGTGGTGCGAGCGCGGCCAGCTCGCTGACGCCCGGCTCACGCCTGCAAAATGGGCGTTATGCGATTGAGAAGGTGCTGGGCCAGGGTGGTATGGGCGCAGCCTTGCTAGCGAAAGATACGCGCGTCTCTAACAAGTTCGTCGTGATTAAAGAGTTGATCTCGGATAATACGGACCCGGCGAAGCGTCAGGATGACATACGCAACTTCGAGCGCGAAGTCGAAACAGTGGCACAAATCGACCATCCACTGGTTCCCAATGTTACTGATAGTTTCCAGGAGGGTACACACTACTTCATGGTGCAGGAGTATGTGCCGGGTGAGAATCTAGAAGATCGTATGGAGCGCGTCAAGCAGCCCATGCCGGAGCGCGAGGCACTGAGCTATGCTTCACAGATGCTCGACGTGCTGGATTACTTAGAGCAGCAAAAACCACCGATTGTCCACCGCGACATCAAACCGGCCAATATTATCATTGGTGGCAAGGATAAGCGAGCGCATCTGGTCGATTTCGGCATCGCCCGCGCCGATGAGAATAAGAATAGCAAGCGTAAACAGACCAGCGCCCTCGGCACCCCTGGCTATGCTCCACCGGAACAATATCAAGGTAACGCCGATACGCGCTCAGACCTCTACGCGCTGGCGGCGACCCTGCATCATATTCTGACAAACCGTGACCCACGCGATTATCCGCCTTTTGCCTATCCTGCCGTGCGCACACTCAATTCGCAACTTTCACCGGAGATTGAGCGTGTCCTGAGCCGTGAACTGACCATCGACGTGAACAAACGCTATCAGAATGCGGCTTCAATGAAGCATGACATCGACGAAATTCTGCAACGCCGCTTCGGCACGTCCGGCGACATCACCGGCATGTATACATTGAACACGTCAGGACCAATCAGCGCCACTGGCATCCCTGCTACTCCGGCGATACCTGTACAGCGTCAACCGAATCCGCCAACGCCGATTCCCGCCTCGCGTAGCCCATATCCCGCACAACAACCACAGCCAGCACGCCCGGTTATGCCTTTACCGATCAATCCCTATCCGCAACAGCAGCAAGTTGGCTCGTTCGCACCAACACGTCAGCAACGTCAGCGCCGGGGTGGCACGAATTGGGTAGGTTTTAGCTTTATATTACTCTTACTCGTCATTATCATTATTGCAGCCCTGTTCTTCCTGCCCTCCATACTCGGCTCGCATGCAAAAACTGGTGCATCAGTCGGCGCGACGCCAACATCAGCCGCAACGCCAACCTATACCATTCCGTCCAACGGCATCGGCGTGACGACAATCAACGGCGAGGCTATCGGCATCAGTGATGGCTCGGCAACGCTGGATACTGGTCTAGCCGATGCCTCACTCAAAGCGCAGGCCGCCGCTGATTACAAGAGTGGCAACACTGCTCAGGCTCTTGCACTCTGGACATCCGCGACGCAACAGGTCACAAATGACGCTGAGGCGCTGATCTACCTGGAGAATTTGAGTATTGGCAATGCGCCCCATGTGACCTTTGTGGTGGCGACGATGCTTTCTGGTAATAACGCGGCGGCTGTCGGTACTGGACGTAGCGACCTGCAAGGTGCTTATGTGGCACAAAAAGAGTTCAATGATAATTCCAAGCTGGATGGTGGTTTGAAAGTGCGCCTGCTGATCGCTAATAGCGGTAGCAGTGGCAATTATACGGCGGATGTGGCGCAACAGATTGTGAAGTTGAAGCAGTCCGATCCAACCGTTGTGGGCGTCATTGGCTGGCCTTATAGCAATGATGCCTATACCGCCGCACAGATACTTGGTCAGGCCGGTATCCCCATCGTTTCGCAAACCGCGTCCAGCGATAAATTGAGCAGTATCTCGCCCTACTTCTTCCGTGTCAATCCCTCCAATAAGAGCGAGGCGGTTGCAGGGGCGAAATACGCGGAACAGACCTTGCACGCCAAAAATGTCGCGGTTTTCTATGATCCGGCCAATCTCTATACGCAGAACCTGCAACAGGATTTCGCAGCCCAGTTTACTGCCGATGGCAATAAAGTTGTGGCGACGGAGCAATATACTGGTGGCAATGTGGCTTCGATTGGTAGCGCGTTGCAGGATGCGCTGAGCAAGAATCCCGCTCTGATCTACTTCGCTGGCTACTCGAACGATGCCACGACGCTGCTTCAGGATATGCAGAACGATAACGCGCCTTCCAGCTTGCAGGTACTCGGCGGCGATGCGCTCTACGAACTAGGTGGTTATCCCAGCAGCGTGCGTTCGATGTTGCCGCGTCTGCACTTCACGACCTTTTTCTATCCCGACGAGTGGGGTATATTAGGTCTAGCCAGCAAAACACCGGCTTTCTTTAAGGAATATGCGGCGGACCTTGACCCCAATAATCAGACGCACTCGACACCTTATGGCTATACACGCCCGACCAACGACTCGGCACTATCATACGATGCCACGTTAGCCTTGTTGCAAGCCTGTAACAACGCTTATTCGGCGGGTACAACGACGCTAACACCAGCGGCGATACAGAAAGGTTTGACGCAGATCAACGCCAGTCATCCGTTGCAAGGAGTAAGTGGTCAGATCGCCTTCGGTAGCGATGGCAATCCAATCAATAAAGCTGTGGTGATTCTATACTTCAATAGCAACGATTTTATCCAGATGGATAGCCAGATTGAGGGTAAGTTCCTGGCATCGTAACGATGTGTAACATAT
>JAJZEJ010000464.1 GCA_021828635.1 Chloroflexota bacterium | reverse complement strand
GGACAGTTCACGTTCGGGTGCACCACCGGCGTGATCGCCAAGTGCTACCGCTGGGGCTATCGCCCGTGGTTGACCGGCTACGGCGACATGGACGCGATGCACTGGACGTGCACGCGCGTCGCACGCGCCGATTACTGCGGCGACGGCACGTCACATACGCAGAACGGCACGTGGATCAACGGCCAACGTGTGGAGCATTCCGAAGTACCGCCGGACGCGGAGATCACCGTCGGCACCTATCGGCTGCGGCTGACCGCGCCATCGAAGGTCAGTCAGAGGTACTTGTTCGACATCGCGGCCGGAGCATCGGTCAGCCTGATTTTCCCCATCGGCCTCCTCCTCTCTGCGGCCATGCTGCTTGCCGTCGATGCCGGGAACACCAACCTCGTCTTCGCCCTCGTCGATCCCGGCGCGGATCCGGGGCAGGGGGCGATCCGCGCCCGCTGGCGGATCGGCGACCTCCTTCATCATTCTGAAGGCCGCACGCGCCTCGGGCGCCGCCATCCCTGGCTCTATGCCTCGGCCATCCCCATCGCCGTCAGCTGGGCATTGCTGTGGCATCCGCCCGCCGGCATTTCCGAACCGCTGCTCATCGCGTGGCTGCTCGCTACCGCCGTCGGTGCGGCTGCTTGCGTTGGCTCGAAGCCCATCTCCTGAGCGATAACGGCTGCTTTTTCATAATCGACAACTTCATTAATACTGGCAAAAATGCCATGCTTAATCAAGGTTTTAATCACTTCATTTGGTGTTGAGCGCAGCAGGTCGGCCAGGTCTTTGACGACGATCTGGGCTGGAATTGTTACTGGGCCGGTTGGCTTCTCTTTGAGAGCAGCCGTGCGCCGATCATGTGAACGAGTCGTGGAGGAGCTACGTCCGGCTGGACGCGATGATGGCCCACGCCCATTGCCCGATGGGCGATTCGCTCCGTTAGAGCCTCCTGGTGCGCCTGGACGGAATGGGCGTTGTCCCGTTGTTGGGCGGCCTCCTGGTTGACCCTGCTGACCTTGCTGACCCTGCTGCTGATGCGATGGTGTATTAGTATTTGGGGTAGTACCCTGTCTTGGTGGGTATGGTGATCCGTTTCCTCCAGAACGATGAGCTGGAGCAGGTCGTGACCCCGGCGCGGTTGGTGTTGCGACGCTATTATTGGCACGTGTGAATTGCCCGTCATGTCTGGTTGCTCCACCATAGCGTTCGTTCCGTTCATTTCTCTCCTGGCGTTGCGGCTGATTGGCCGATTGATTGGCTGGCCGTGCGGGGGGATTGCCCTGCGTGGTTGTGCGCGGCGCTGAAGAGGGACGTTCGGGACGAGGACCATTGCCGGAGTGTTGTGGTTGAGGGCGACGACGTGTTTGATTTCTTGCGTCGTGTTCCTGGTTGCCGGGTGTGGTACTATCTGTTCGCCCTGGAGCTGGACGGGCGGTAGTCTTTGGCCTGCTACCTGTACTGGTAGTGTTGGTATTGGTATTGGTTGTGGCCGCCTGCTCGCTGGCATCTGAAAATTCAGATGTATCTTTCATGAAGAAGACTCCCTTCTATCAAACGATGCGCCACACGTGGCGACGGAAATCTCTCTTCACAGCCACAAGAAAGGTCTGTCTGCCCTCTTCATGAAGAGAGGGAGACAGACCCTCGTTGGTGCAGTGCCAGCAGTGTTAGGCAGGTTTTAGTCTGCGCTCTCTGGCGTAGTAGCTATGTTCACATAATCATAGCGGTCGCTCCGTAAACATTCGCTGGCTACAACTGCCCTTTTGACGAGGGGCTGTGTCTCTTTTTAGAGTAGAGATAAAATGACGCATACAACTATCTACTAATGAGTGCTTTCCTATCACGAATGGATAAGAATGGTTGACAATGTTACGCTAGTATAACCTACTTAACCGTTCCTTGCAACAAAGAACCTGATTGAGTACCACAGAGGTAATACAACCGTGGGCGTGATGAATCACGCCTTTACCATCTTCTATCTACCCGCTCCACTTACGGCTGTTGATGAAGGATTATCTCTGGGTAAGGTGGCAATATATGCCTCTAGTCCCGCTCGATCTTCCTCTGAGATGGTTGTCTCAAATTCTTGTTCGAGCCGGTGCTTTTTGACGGCCAGCTCCCAGCAGGAGTAACGGGCGCAGATGTAGGCACCGCGCCCCGATTTTTTCCCTGTAGCATCAATCAGCACGTGCTGATCGGGTGTGCGTACAACACGCAAAAGCTCGCGTTTGGGCTTGGTTTCGTGGCAGGCAACACAGGTTCGTAATGGAACATGTTTGGGCTTTTTGACCTGCTTACTAGCTATTTTCGCCATGTGTAACACTCCCTTCCGCCTAATAATCGTAGGACGAATGGTTGCGTCCCCCGCCGCCGTGGCGATTGCCGCGCCCTCCGCGTTCAGAACGTGAGCTACGCTCATTGCGCTCACCTCGTTCCCCGCGCTCGCTCCGTCGCGGCGGTGATGTCATGACTGGCTCCTGTACCCGCTCACGTTCTTCGTAATACTCACCCTCAGCTGGTTTGGTCACATCGACACGCCAGCCTGTTAGTTTGGCTGCTAGCCGTGCGTTTTGTCCATCTTTGCCAATAGCCAGCGAGAGTTGTCGTTCCAAAACCGTGACTAGCGCCGTGTGATCGGAGTCACGTAGCTCAACCTTGAGCGGTTTGACCGGACTTAATGCATTTGCCACAAATGTTGCTGGCTCAGGGTTCCACTGGATGATGTCGATTTTCTCATCATTTAGTTCGTGGACAATGTTATTGATGCGTGAGCCACGCACACCGACACAGGAGCCAATAGGGTCAAGCCCCTCCTGGCGAGCTACAACGGCGACCTTCGAGCGGCTACCGGGTTCGCGTGCAATCCCTTTAATCTCGACCGTGCCATCATAAATCTCCGGTACCTCGGACTCGAAGAGACGGCGTACCAGATCACGGTGCGTGCGCGAAACCAGAATTTGTAGGATACGACCCTGCGAACGGCGAACATCGTAGACGTAGACACGCAGGCGTTGTCCGGCTCGGTAACGCTCAGTGGCGACCTCTTCAGCTAAGGGCATCAAGCCTTCAACCTTATCAACTTTATCGAGATCGAAGTCGATGGACCAACCACGCACCGGGTCTTTACGGGTCAGCGTGCCGAGACGAATTTCGCCAACCCAATTCTTAATTTGATCGTAGAGATGCTCGTGTTCGGCCTCACGTATCTTCTGTAGAATAACCTGTTTGGCGTTCTGCGTCGGAATGCGTGAGAAGATAAACGATGAGTCAACATCGACGAACTGTCCAAGCGCGGCTCTGGGGTAGAGCTGTTGTGCTTCAGCCAGGGAGACTTCCTCATTGGGATTTGCGACCTGGGCGACAACCCGCTTGGATGCCCATACATGTACCTCACCGTTTTTGTCTACTTCGATACGGACATTCTCGCCGCCGTTGAAGCTTTTACGGTACGCCGCTAACAGGGCATTCGCTACGGTCTCCATTACGACTTCGCGGGGTAGACCCTTCTCGGCAATTAGCTGCGCGATTGCAGCCTGAAACTCACTTCGCATATGCCATGCTCCTCCCGCTCACGCCTGGTGAAAACTTCATCATTTTTTCGAGTGCAAAGAAAAATGTCCCTGGCAAGCAGAAAAGTGGGCCGCACCCACTTTTCTCTAAAAGGCTTCTTTCATTTCTGTAGCTATTATATCATGTAGATTGCCGTTTGGCTAGGGGGATAGCATCTTTCTAGATAAAAAACCGAGCCATCACGTTGCCAATTTACCCTCTCTGCATTCACGTTCCACTTCATATAGCCAGAACATTCGATGTGTTACCTTTATTCCTTTTTCAATGCCAGTTGAACCTTCATGTTAATCATTTAATTAGCGACCAAGTGGAATTGCAGAATCAGAGCAAAAAGGCTTGACAGATACCCCAAAAATCATTATAACTTCTAGTGTTTATGGCTCTGTTTACCATAAAACAGAAAGAGGAATAACAGATGTCTATCGAGCCTCGCGCTACCTCGTTTCATATTCGCCACTTTGCGCCCGATACTGATCTGCCGCACCTTGTTCAATTATACGCACTTGTCGAAGCTGTAGACCATACTGGTGAGGATGTTAGCGAAGAGACTCTACGTGGTATGTTAGTATTGCCAGATCATGATCCTGTTAAGGATCGTTGGGTTGCGGTAGCGGAAGATGCTTCTGATGCATTAGTTGGTTTCTGTTCTGTCTGGAAAGCGCCAACGGCCAGTCATGCCGATATCACTGGTGTAGTACACCCCGCATGGCGACGACGTGGTATTGGTGCTGAACTATTGGCACGTAGCCTGCAACGAGCGAGAGAGGGTGAAGCTTCCCATATTTTTGCTTATGCTAGTCTGCCGCTACAAGCTTCCCAGAGTTTCTTGCAACACCACGGTTTTTATTCGCGGTCGCTGTATAGTCGGTTGCGTGCGCCTGCAATAATCACCACCCCCTCTATTATTCTGCCTGATGGTTATCATATCGCCGTCTATGACGAAAGCAAAGATTTTCCCAATTTCGTCTATGCTATACGACACTGCTTTCAAGGGCAGTGGGGTCATCATGATCGAATGACAGAGGAGGATGTGCGTGGATGGTTTGCTGAAATGCATCTGGAAGGTGTTTTTTTCCTCTTCGGTCCTAATGGCACTGTTGTTGGTTTGTGTCGGGCTGAGATAAGTGAGCAGTTGAGCCGACAGCAGGGGCGGTGTGTAGGCTATATTGATGCGCCCGGTATTGTTCCTGAAGCACGCAATCAGCAGTTGTATCAGCCTCTACTCTCAACAGCGATTACATGGTTACAGATGCAGCAAGCCGAAAGCCTGGAGATGGAGTCGTGGGGTGATAGCGAGCGAGTGCTGGCATTGTATCAGCAGAATGGCTTTGCTAATGCCTACCAGGAAGCGATTTATCGCTCTGATTTTGTCAGTTAAAATGAGCGTGGTTACTACGTCTGTATGAAAGGAGAGTTCTTTTGTGTGCCAACAGCGTTGTTCGACATGAGAAATTTCCTGCAATACATTACTGTGAACGTGTGAAGCGAAGGAGTGCATGATGGCAAACACCACACTCACCTGGAGAGAACTTCTAGGCAATCTCACGAAGACCAAGCAGCAACGGGACTATGTCGCACAGGTACTAGGGGTGAACCCTTATACAATTGTGCGTTGGGTAAATGGCGAAACGACACCTCGCTCTGCTTACATTGAACGCCTTCCATCGCTCTTCCCCGCATATAAAGAGATATTTGAAGAATTGTTGCGGGTCGAATTGTACCCATTACCTTCTTTGCCCGACTCTATCCTGGCACGGCGCTTTGCTATTCCAGCTGAATATCTGGCGAAAGTGCTGGGAGCCTATGCCACGACGAGTGGCCCGTATCGCGCCTGGACTATTCGTCATATGATTTTATCGCAAGCGTTAGGCGTACTCGATCCCGATACGACCGGCATGAAAATTGCCATCACGCAATGCATACCACCAGCAGCAGGTGCAGTAGTACGCAGTTTATGTGAAAGAATGGAAATGGGAACGCCTCCCTGGGATATAGGCATCAATGCCCGGCTGGTTCTAATTGGTGCGGAATCGCTTGCTGGCTGGTCTGTGAGCCAGGGATCACCAGGGATTGTGCAGGACATGGAGCAAGGACGTGGCTTATTGCCTATGTGGCCTGCGTATGCTCCGGCCATGAGCGGTGTGGCCTATCCAATACAGCGGGCAGGCAAAGTTGCGGGGAGCCTGGTAATATGTAGCGTTCTACGGCACTATTTCACTTCTGAGCGGCTGATTGCGATTGAAACGTATGCTAATATGCTAGCCCTCTCTTTCCAAGATCATGAGTTTTACGAGACGAGCGAGATCAATTTGTGTGATGTTCCTTTGCTTTCGTATGATGAGCGTTTGGCCTATAGTCGGCGCTTTAATGAAGCCGTACAAGAGGTGAGAAAAAACCATACTCCTCCTCTTAGCCAGATGGAGAGTGAGACAATCGTGCTGCAACAGATTGAGGCCGCAATCTTAGGGCAATCGATCCAAGAAGAAGAGTTGTGATAAGCGTATGCAGGCTTCAATGAATCCTTCAAGTAATACAACATTTTATCCTATTAACCAGGATAATATTGCGGAACTTGATCGCCTATTAATGCTGGATCAATCGATAACCACTATGCTGGAGGAATTATTACCGCCAGATATCCAATTAACATCAGGGCAACTCGTATTGGATATTGCCTGTGGCCCTGGCGGCTGGCCTATAGAAGTGGCCCGAACATATCCTGATGTGGATGTGATCGGCATAGACATCAATCAGAAGATGGTTCGTTATGCGGAGGCACATGCTAGAGCATTCCAACTACGCAATGTCAGCTTTAAGGTGATGAATGCATTGGAAGCATTGGCATTCCCTGACAATACTTTTGACCTAGTCAATGCGCGTTTTGCTTCATCTTTTGTGCCTGCGCTACGTTGGCCTGCATTTATTCAAGAGTGTGTACGCATCGTGCGTCCTGGTGGGGTACTACGCATTACTGACTGCGAGTGGATGCTATGCAATGGTCAGGCAACCGCAAGCTACGTAGAGATGTTAAAGCAGTCCATGTGGCATGCACAGTTGGCATTTGCGCCTGATGCATTAGGAATCGTCCCCCGACTCGAAAGCTTTTTACGTGCTACAGGACTAATAAATCTCGGTCATATCGACCGTGTGCTGGAATATACCTGCGCAACGCCTTCGTATGAAACATGGTATCAAAATCTTATGATCGGTGCCTCATTGATACTACCTTTCTTCTTAAAATTGCATGTGACAACGAAAGAGAATTTCGAACAAATCTATCGACAAATGGATATAGAGATGCGGGAGCCGGAATTTTATGCTCGCATGCCTTTACTAAGTGCCTGGGGTGTCAAACCGTACATGTTTCTATAATCTCCGCAATCACGGCTTCGGCTGCACTCATCGCCTCTTGTGCCATATCAAGCATATCATGGCCTTTGCGTCGCACATCAACCTGTGGGCCGACACGCTGGCCCCAGCCAGCAATAGCCTGTAAAAAGGCTGTGCGTACCTCTGTATTGACATTGACTTTCGCAACACCTAGCTTAATGGCGCGTCGTAGCTCTTCTTTGCTCACACCACTGGCTCCATGCAAAACGAGTGGTACATCAACCTGTGTGGCAATCTGTTCCAGGCGGGTGAAGTCCAGGGGTGGTGGATTGGGGACATAGCCATGCACATTGCCAATAGCTACGGCCAACATCGCCACGCCTGTCTGTGCGACAAAATCATGTGCCTGCTGCGGATTGGTGAGCGAAGCGGCCACCTCTTCGACCGTTACGCCATCCTCAGTACCAGCCAGATAGCCCAACTCGGCCTCAATAGTCGCGTTATAAGGCGCAGCCCACTTAACGGCTTGTCGTGCCATTGCTGTATTTTCAGCCAGCGCGAGATGTGAGCCATCAGCCAGCGCGGATGAGCAACCCCAAGAAAGACACTGATTGATGAGCGCCAGGTCTTTACAGTGGTCCAGGTGTAGTGCGATCGGCACACGTGCGCTCTGAGCCATTGCTATTGTTGCTACTATGAGCGCCGCACCATATGCCTTTACCACTGGTACGCCCAATTGGATAATCACTGGTTGTGAGTGCTGTTCGGCTGCATGGATAATAGCTTGTGTTAGTTCCAGGTTGTACGTATTAATAGCCGCGATAGCCATGCTACGTTTATGTGCATGTTGTACGAGATCAAGCGTGCTTGCTAGCATATATCCTTCTTCCTGTAATGGCATGGCACCCACCAGGGGTGTCACTACACATATGCCTTAGAGAAAAATGTATCTTATATGTAGTGACACCCCTGGTGGGTGTCATACTATGGGGTCATGCTATCTGTTCAGCATGTGTACCGCTTCTTTAAGACTATCAGGCCCACCGACATTGCCTGGGAACACGATATAGGGGATACCAGCGAAGCGTGTTTGGGTATCCTGCTCCAAGCGCCAGACCGGCACACCCGCGCTGATCTGCCCTTGTACTCGTGCGCGTTTTGCACCCAGGCCGTGTTGCGCGATGTCATGGCTGGTGATGCCACCTTTGGCGATGATAAAACGTGGTTGCGTGTTGAGTGCGTGCAATGTTTCAATCAACGCTTGTGAGATACGTCGCCCAATAGCCAGAAAATTGCTGCTGTTGATGCCATGCACTACGTCTCGGCTTGTGAAAATGACGCCGGTACGTCCCTGCTTGAGTACTGTGTTGATGTGTTGCGCTACCTCAGT
>JAJZEJ010000467.1 GCA_021828635.1 Chloroflexota bacterium | reverse complement strand
ATGTGCCATAAATGTGTATTATTGAGTATCACAAACATGAAGAAACGTCGTCATTCTTGTGTAGCCAAAAAGTACCTGTTGATAAACATAATACTCAGGACATCATAGCCAAAGCGTGATACCCCCTCGTGGACATCATACTTCGCTATCAGATTCCGGCATTCCCCCAATAGTCCCCCTTGTGAGTGTCATCTATGTTCCCTTGTTGGCATTTGTGATAGACTCACGATACAACTGAGAAAACGGTACTATGCTGACGGCATACTAGCCCCCCCAAATATCTTATTTAGCTCAATGCGGTGGGGCTGACACGTTATTTTTCTGTAGGGACTGATTGATCGCGTCCTTTGGCCGATGTATCGCGTCCGCAGGCCGGTTTGCTGTGTCCGTACAAGATATTTCTCCAAGCATGTACATGGAAGCAAAAGAGCGATGACAGAACAGATTGAGGGACAACACGAGTGGATTGCGATGCTCGATCAACAGCAGCGCGAGGGGATGGTGACGCTGGTATTGACCGCAGATAACCATCTCGGCTCAAGCGCGTTCGGTCAGCATCCACGTAAACGCGAAGAACGCCAGCAGCGACTACGGCGAGCCTTTCAGCAGGCCACCGATTTCGCCATTGCCCAGGGGGTTGATCTCTTTGTACAGGCGGGCGATCTCTTCGACACCACTACTCCTGACGAAATTGAGCGTAGCTTTGTCGCAGAACGCCTGGCACAGTTGAAGCAGGCTGGCATTCAAAGCGTCGCCATTGGCGGCGTGCATGATACACCCAATGAAACACAAAGTGGTCTTCCAAACCAGAACCAGCACAAAGCAGTGACACCAGCACCACAGATGAGTTATGCCCGCCTCGGCGCTTTGCATTATGTATCATCTCCACAAAGTGCCGAGAGCGATAAGAGCGACGGGCAAGCAGTGGAACCAGTCATGCTGAATCTTCGTGGTACCCTTGTAGGTTTATGTGGCTTGAGTGTGCTGGCTGAGCAGGAAGGAGACCCTCTGGAACATTTCCACGTACAGGATGACATCGAACGTGCGACTATTCGCCTGCTTGTACTCCATGCACCCATTGAGGGACTGACGACAGGCTCTTCTCTGCTCGACACACGTACACTGGTGAGCCGCAACAGCATCGCACGCCAGACGGTCTTTCACAGTATCCTGGCTGGCTATCATCATGGTTACAGCCGCAGCCGTATTGGCTCAACCGATGTGATTGTCGCGGGCGCGACCCAGCATAGCGATTTCAGCACAGCCGATCATGATCCCGGTTTTGTCTTTATCGGCATTGGTCCTGATGGGGTACGCTGGTGCAACCACATTGCTGTTGATGCCATGCCCCTGCGCCAACTTGTCATCCACACTGACGAACTCTGGTCCGGCAATAACAGAGCAGAGCGCGTGGAGCATATAGAGCAAGCAAGCCAAGAGGCACAGAAGAAGAATGAGGCAGTATCTGCCCCTCACGAGCTTCCTCAGAGCAGTACAGAACTCATTATCGAACGGTTGCAACCTCTGTGCAGTCCCGATGTCATGCTACAACTCAAGTTGGAAGGAAAACTGACCCGCAGTCGCTACCATCAGTTAGACCTCAACCGCATTCGTCACTACGGCGAGGAACACTGCTTCGCGCTCGCTATCGATGATAGCTCACTCACATTGCGCATGGAGCAGGAAACTCCGATGACTTCAATAACAGAGGCAGGCGAACGTTTCTCACCACGCGAGGAACTGATGGCATTAGTCGATGAATGGATAGCAGCGAGCGATGATGAGCAAGAGCAAAAAGCTTTGCGGGCCACAAAGGAAGAACTCCTGCTGGTAATGGATGAGGTAAAGAGAAGGGCTTGAACGGAGTAGAGCAACTATGATTATCCTGAAACATTTAACCGTTGAACGGTTTCGGCTTTTACGCGAGGTAAATCTGCACTTTCCGCAACGTGGCAACATTCTGATTCAGGGTCCGAATGAAGCAGGTAAGTCGGCACTGCTCGAAAGTATCTACTTTGCGCTCTACGGTGAATCGCTCGCTGGCGCACAAGGCAAACGCTCCCTGAATGACCTCATTTCTTATGGGGCGACCAGCGCGACCGTCACATTAACGCTCTCTATCAGCGTTACCGAACTAACCATCACACGTACTCTTGAGCGCGGCAAAGGCCAGAAGATTTCGCTCTATATTCGCAAATTGGGTATGCCGGAAGAAGGCCCCATCACACGTTTAGCGACCGCTAACGAGCGCATTGTTGCAGAGCTTGGGCGCATAGATGGCGGCACACTGCGCAATTCCTACTTGATTGAGCAGAAGGGGCTGGAACGCCTGGAAACTATGAGCGGTGTGGAGCGTGAGACCACTATTCGCAAGTTACTTGGTATTGAACAACTTCACCGCATCACCGAACGCTTCGAGGTAACGCCGAACGATGAGCGCCAATTACAAGAAGCCAGAGAACGTCTACGCTTGGCCGAGATACAAGACCGTATTCCCCGTCTAAACACACGCTTCGAGGAGATTGAGGCGGCGTTAGACGCTGTCACAATCAACGAAGAATTGAGCGAAAT
The DNA here is from genome assembly GCA_021828635.1 of Chloroflexota bacterium. Next base: position 5,729 of record JAJZEJ010000467.1, on the reverse strand, counting down.
ACAGCAGCAGGAGAACGAGATCGCCGAGCAAGAGCAGGCGCAAGAAGAATTACAAGGACGGCGGCGTGAGATCAAAGGTCATGTGAGCCGCGTGCATCAATTGAAAACTGCCAATGCCACATTAGGCGAGATTATCACCGCTTATGAAGAGATCAGTCATGCACAACAAGAGATTCCAGCTTTAGAGAAGCAACTCATAGAGCTTGAGCGGCGTGAACGTGAAGAATTGCCCACGCTGGAGCGGCGCGTTAGCGATCTATCAGATTTGGCCCGCTCGTTTGGTACATTGCAACGCATGTCCAATGACTTGCTGGCCGCTGTTGACACTATTAAAGATTTAGAACAGGAACTCAAGCAGCAGGAGACGGTCAAGGACAATCTCAGCAGCCTGAATGAGCAGATTACGCAGGCCGAGGAGCGCGTCCGCGAAGCACGAACCGCTCTACAAGAGCTGGAGGAGCGGCGGCGTGCCGGACGCCCACGCCTGGAAGCACGTCAGCAACGTTTGCATGCTCTTTCTGAAAGTCTGGCAACGCTGAAACAGAGGGAAGAACGCTACACTCAATTGCTCAAGAGCCGCGCCCTGGCCCAGGAAAACGCGGAGAAACTGCGTAAGTTGCAGCAAGAGACGAAAGAAACAGAACACGAGCTAGCTCTGGTCGAGGCAGAGGCACGCCAGATTCAGCAGCAGGCAGAGGAACTGGATCGACGTGGCCGCCAACTCAACATGCGCCGCCAACTCGAAGAGTGGCGACGCCTCAAAGGGTTGGCAAAAGGTCTGGCGGACGCGGAGCAACATGTACACGCCGCGCACCAGCAGCAAGAGCAGCTGACAGCGATGGAGCAGGATGCCCGCCGCAACATCAGTATTCGTCTTGGCTTTGTTGTGGTATGTATCGTGTTGTGCCTCTTCTGCGCTCTCGCAGCCATCATTGAGTTCACTACAGGCACAAAGGTAGTGGGAGCGATTGTAGGTATTTTGGCCTTGCTTGCTGTAGCTGGTGTAGGCTGGGGACTACAAAACTACACGAAAGCGCGTGGGCAGAAACAGGCGCTAGAGCAGCAGGTGCAGGAAGCGGTTAACCGCATGGGCATGATGGTAGCGGCACGTGAGGCGGCGCGACGCATGGGTGGTAGCGAGGAAGACCTTGCTAGAGTTGAGCGCGAGATACAAAACCTCGGTGGCAGTGTACCACGCTCTCTTGAAGAGGCGGCACGTCAGTTGCAACAACAAGTCGATCAGAGCGCGAGTCCAGCCGATATACAGCGCCGCGCCAAGCAGAAGCATGATGAGGCAAATGCCGCACGTAATCAGGTCAATGTCACGATGGAGGCGTTAGCCACGCTGCGCAAAGAGTATACGCGCCTGGAAGAAGTACGCGCACGCGAGGGCTGGAATACCGTCGAAGAAGACCTGCGCAAGACGCTGAGCGCCATTGAGTCGGCACAGCAAGATATCAAACGCCTGGCTAACCAGGAGGGGCTACCCGGTCTGACCGTGCATGAACGTTTGCGACGTTCTAATAGCGTTACTCAGGGTGCGTTACCCACCGTTCCTACCACGCCGCTCTTAGCGCACACCGAGGGAGAGTCGCAAGATATTCCCGATCTAGAATCACTGGTCGAGAACACGAGTAAAGCCACCGAACACGAAATTGCCACCCTTGACGGTAAGCTTGATCTGGTGACAGACCTGGCACGTCAGTTGAAGATTCACCAGGAGGAACTGGATGTCTTGCTGGATCGCCAACGTGCCATTGAAGAGCGTAACGAGCGTTATCAGACCAGCAATCCACTTCAGCAGATTGAGCGTGCGCGTGAGCAACAAACGATGTTGCGCGGCGCACTGCAAGGATTACAGGACTCACTGCGCCAGCGTGTCAAGCCACTGGGCATCGCCTTCGGCCAGGCCGCGATTAGCGCCGCTGAGACTTCGGCCCGTAAGCAAATGGAAGAGCTACATCTTGCACTAGCCGGTAAGCTCAAGTTTCAGAATCAGCAGCAGCTGTATAGCGAACGCTTAAAAGAGCGTCAGGAGTCGCTGGCGGAACACTACAAGCAATTGGCAAAGTTTAGCAACAGTCTGGGCAGTTGGATTGTACCACCCAACCCCTTCGCTGAGGCACTCAGTGCGCTACGCACACGCTGTCAGCATGAAATCGAGGAGGCTAACGAGCGTAACCTGCTGAAAGAGCTTGATGGTCTACACCTACGCGAGGGAGCTTTGCAGGCCAAAATCGCGCTCTGTCGGCAAGAGATTGAGAACGCTCAGGAGCATCTCACGTTGCTACTCACGCGGCGTCATCGTCCTACACCTGCTAGCATCAGTCGTGCCGATATTATTGCTGCCTGGCCATTGATTGAGCAGCACAAACCGGAAGAACGTGCAAACCTGGAGCAGGAACGCACACAGGTTGAGCAGGAATTGACACAGTTGGAAGAGCAGGAGCAGACGCTTAGCCAGCAACTACGTATCGGCAACGATCATCTTGACCTGGACCTGGCGCGGCTGCATCTAGAACAGCAAGAGCGGGCCTACGAAACAAAGAAACGTGGCAATACGCTGGTTCAAGCGGTCAGCGACCGGTTGGTGCGCAAGGTTATTCCACGCACCGAATACTATATGCTGCAATTATTACCACTACTCACTAGTGGACGGTATCACGATATGCACTTGCTCACGCAGCCAGAAGAGGCTGCCGTCAGTGGTGGGTCATTCAGTATGAGTGTGTGGGATAGTATGGCAGGCGAATATGTCTCGAAGTCGGCACTCTCTGGTGGTACAGCCGATCAACTCTCACTGGCTCTGCGGTTGGCCTTCGCCATCGCCACGTTACCACGTGAGTTGACCGCTACTCCTGGTTTCCTATTACTGGATGAGCCGCTAAGCTCACTTGATCGTGGGCGTACTCAGGCATTAGTAGACGCCCTGACAAGTGATCTACTCAATCAGCACTTTGAGCAGGTCATTGTGGTTTCGCACAGCAGCGCCTTCGATCCGACCATGTTCCCCTACCACGTTTACCTGGATAACGGCATGGTCGTGGAGAGCAATTTACCGGTTGTGCAGTATAATACGCTACATGGACGCGATCAATCGATCCCTACAGAGGAACCAATTACGGGTCAATTAAGCAATGACGGTGATTTTGACGAAGACAAAACCGTTTATATTGCCGCCTTACCATCGATCTTCTCGTAGAGACCGGTTTACCGCGTCCATGCGCGTCAGGCACTAATTAGTCCCTCCTTCAACGCGCGGCTCAAGGCTTCAGTGCGACCGGAGACGTTGAGTTTCTGATAGATGTTTGCCAGATGAAAATTGACGGTACGCTCACTGATGTAGAGCCGGTCGGCAATCTCTTTATTGCGCAGACCACGCGCCAGCAGGTGTAGCACCTCTAATTCGCGGGCTGTCAGAGCTGCAAATGCTGTATCGCGTCCCTGTTTGCCTATGCGTGAAAGCAGGCGTCCGGCCAGTTGCGACTGTACCAGCGTCTCGCCATGTGCCACACTACGCAATGCCTGGGCCAGTTCATCGGGCGCGATATCTTTTAGGACATAGCCATCAGCTCCGGCCCGTAGCGTTTCATAGAGATATTCTTCGCGGTCCTGCGCCGAGAGCAGCAGCACGTGTGTATCAAGCTGCAATTGTTTGATCTGGCGTAGCGCCTCAAGGCTCTGTCCATTGGGCAATTGCGCGTCCAGCAGCACAACCTGCGGCCCCAGTTCCAGCGTCTCACTCACTGCTTGCACGCCATCACTGGCCTCGCCGATGACACGCAGGTCAGCATAGCTTTCGAGCAGGCGGCGCAGGCCAGCGCGTGTGACGGCTTGCCCATCGACGATCAGGATACGCACAGGGTCTTGTTGTGCTATGTTGGTTATGAGCGTTGGCGTCATGGGCAATGATGGTTGGCGGAGAGGGATGTGTTGAGTATAAGGTAGTCGGGCCAACACCCGTGTTCCACGCTCTGCACGGGGCTCGTGTTGCAGCGAGCCACCAAGCTGCTCAATGCGATAGCGCAGATCAGTAAAAACAGTGCATTGTGAGCGCGTAGTCGCCGTCTCGTTGGTATTGATGAAGGGTAGTATGTCCTGTCTGTTTTGCTCACTTGCGCTCTCTGTGTCAATAAATTTGCCGTCATCCTCAATATTCATCTGCACGTCGTCTTGCCCATAGATGAGCGCGAAGCGGATTGTGCGTGCGCCGCTATGATGGCGCACGTCGTAGAGCATCTCGCGGGCAATCTGAAAAAGCGTGCGTTCGGCGATACTGCTTAGCGTCTGTTCTCGTGGGCGTCCCTGCTCATCAGTGCCAGAGAAGGAGAGACGGCTGGAAAGATGTAGCGTCTCCGCCGTCTCTTCAACGAGTCGTGAGAGTGCCTCAGCCAGCGTTACGCCCTCCAATTCTGGCAATGTTTCCTGCATGCAGGAGATGCGGACCGCATACAGTGCATCATGCGTCATCTGCTCAACCGTGTGTAAGCCATCGCGCAGCGTGGGCAGGTCGATCTGTTCCACCTGTGCTATTGGCTCGTCCACCAGTGTTTGCAGCGCGTTGATTTGAATGAGCAACGCACTCAGCGTCTCTTGAAGCCTCTCTTGGGAAGCTGTATCCATCGTGTATATCCTAAGCGTGAACCATTATCATCACCAGTTTGCCATCGCGGGTATCAATGCTGATTGTGTCACCGTCACGGATGGTTCCATCCAGTATAGCACGTGCGATGCGGTTCTCGACCTCTTTCTGAATCACACGCTTGAGCGGGCGTGCGCCGAATTGTGGGTCGTAGCCCTCGTTCGCCAACATTTCTTTGGCGCTCTCGCTCAGGTTTAATGTGATGTGGCGCTCGGCCAGGCGCGGTCTGATGCGATTAACCTGAATCTCCACGATGCGCTTCATCTGTTCGCGGGTGATCTGGTGGAAGACAATCACCTCGTCGATGCGATTGATGAACTCTGGCCGGAAACCCTCCTCGCGCAAACGTTGCCGCACGAGGCGCTGCAAGTTCTCCTCGTCCATACCGTCCAGTTCAGGTAGCCAGCGATTGCCGCTGTTGCTAGTCATAATAATGACGGTGTTCTTGAAATCGACTGTGCGGCCTTGCCCATCGGTCAGGCGGCCATCGTCGAGCAGTTGCAATAGGACATTGAAGACATCGGGCGCGGCCTTCTCGATCTCATCGAGCAACAAGACGCTGTAGGGACGACGGCGCACCGCCTCGGTCAGTTGTCCGCCTTCTTCATAGCCGACATAGCCAGGAGGCGCACCGATGAGACGCGAGACCGAGTGTTTCTCCATGTACTCGGACATGTCGATACGAATTAACGCCTGCTCATCATCGAAGAGAAATTCAGCCAGGGCGCGAGCCAGTTCGGTCTTGCCAACGCCGGTTGGCCCCATAAACAGGAAGCTTGCCAGTGGACGAGTGGGGTCGTGCAGACCGGCGCGGGCGCGGCGAATGGCGTCTGAGACGACTTCGAGTGCCATATCCTGTCCAACCACACGCTCGTGCAGACGGTCTTCCATCGTCAGCAACTTCTGTACCTCAGCCTCCAGTAGCCGTGTGACCGGAATATGCGTCCACTTGGAGACCACATCGGCAATGTCTTCGGCATCCACCTCTTCTGCTTGTGGCTGCTGTTGGATTTATATAAATAAAATAAAAACACACATCTTCTTTAGCAAAATATACAATCGTTACTCTCCTACTCACTTCTATGGG
>JAJZEJ010000347.1 GCA_021828635.1 Chloroflexota bacterium | reverse complement strand
GATGTTAGACGATAACGAATCGTAGAGAATAATATTGGCCTGAGCGGTTGCGGTTGCCTTTGCGAGAGCCGTCGCCTGTGCATTCGGCGTACTCAGCGTGGTAGGATGCTGCTGCTTCTGCATTGTCGGTTGGCTTGCGTGCGATCTGAAGAACCAGGCAACCCCAACGGTAGCAGCCAGCAACACACAGACCAGCACAGACGTTAACAACTTCATGCCCAATGTCATCTCACGCTTTTTGCTTTCCGACTGCGCTTGGGGTGTCACAGGCAACAGGCCGGTGACGAACTGCCCCGGCTGACCCGCGACCGGCACCTGCACAACTTTGACCGGGCTGGTCAACTTCACTGTATTACGCCGTGTACCAGCCGCTTGACCGGCAACCGGCATTGCTGCCGACGTTGTGCTAAGCACAGGTGACATCTGCTGTCCAATCATCGGTAGCTGGGCCGATTGTGTCTCTGGTGGTGTCGCCTGCTCGACTGTAGCGATATTCGCTATTTGCATCTTATTCAGGCTAGCCGCAGTATCAGTGCTTGAACCGTAAACGACCGGAAGCATGCCTGTACCAACTTGCGGAAATTTACCGGTGCGCGAGAGTAAACCGCCATTATTGCGTGTCATCGGCTCCTGCGCCTGAGTTGCTAACGTCGCCGTCGCCGCTGGCATCTGCGCGGTCGTCCTGCTTAGCAAGCCACCACCCTGCTTCGCCTTGATAGCTGGTAGTGTTGAGGTTGGCAAAGCGAAATCAATGTCATTCTTGACGGCCTGGAGATGACTATTGGTAATTCTGAGGAGTAGTTCTTCATCAATACCATTGTATAAAGCAATACCGGTACCGATAAGCGCGGTACGGAAGGCATCGGCCAACTCTTTCGCTGTCGCATAGCGTTGCGCCGGGCGTTTAGCCAATGCCCGCAGGATTACCTGTTCAGCCTCCACTGGTAAATCGGGGCGCAGCATTTGCGGCGAGGGCGGTGGAATTTGCAGGTGTTGCGCCGCGATCTGCATTGGCGTCTCACCCTGGAAAGGGGTTGTACCCGTAACCATCTGATAGAGGATGACACCTAACGAATAGAGATCAGCCCGTCCATCAACACCCTCACCAATCACCTGCTCTGGTGCCATATAGTCAGGTGTGCCAACCGGCACGCCGACACTAGTGAGACGCGCCTGGGGAGCCTGGCCCTCCGCCACAATCTTAACCAAGCCAAAATCGGTTAAGAGCAAACGCCCATCGGTCGTCATCAAAATATTCGCGGGCTTGATGTCGCGGTGAACAACACCATGCTCATGCGCAAAATCCAGCGCAGCCGCGACCTGATCTAAGTAACGCACCACTTTTTCTAGTGGCAACGTCTCCAGACGCTCCATCTCATCACGCAACGTGCCACCACTAATATAGGGCATGACCAGATAGGCCAAACCATCGCGTTCGCCATACTCATGCACCGGCACAATATTGGAATGCTCCAATGAGGCTGCTGCATCGGTTTCGCGCCGGAAACGCTCCAGGAACGCGGCTAATTGATTAGCATTTAGCGGCGTCATCGGCATAAGTACTTTCACAGCGACTTGACGACGTGGGCGTGATTGTTGTGCCAGATAGACAGCTCCCATTCCCCCTTGCCCGATCAACCGTTGCAACGTACAGGTGCCAAGCACCGTTCCAATCAATGATTCTGCGTTCATGAACTACCTCTTTATTCGTGCTGACGTATTTGCGTATGTGCGTCCAATCCACCGCCATCTCTTCCCAAGCCATTTAAGATAGTGTTACACTTGTACATCTTAGTCAACTTCCTTCATTCTGACAATGCATCAGCCATAAAGGCATGACTATAGTAATGTTTGCCAGTTAAGATTTGGGAACCATCATCCCTCTTTGCAATAAACGGGGCAGTAACATACTTTACGCACGGGGGGCTTGTGAATGATTATCGTGTAGCAAGCGGGCAGGACGATTCCTTGTGGTCGTCCTGCTTACTTAATCCTGGTCTACTTCGGCATCCAGAGGGACTGTTTCGTCGCCGATCTGTACGACCATCGAGGGGATGGTGCGGCTCTGCACAATGATACCGTGTAGCAGCGCGGCACTGGCCTGCCCTAGTACGGGTCGCAGGCGTTCTAGCCGTTCGCGCTGTGTCTGCAACTCTTCTAGTTGTCGCTTAACGATACGGGTATTCGAGACACCTTCGGTCATGACAGGCACAAACTGCTCCCAGAGGTCGCGTGCATCCAGCATCAACCCAACGGCTGATTGCACCTGCTGAATCAGATCAATAGTCTGGTTCAGCACCATCAGAATATCACCCTCCGCCAGATCAATGCGGCGCATAAGACCGCCAAGTGACATACCACGCGCCCATGCTAGCGCCACACCGTGAAACTCCTGCACAAAACCTGGGGTCGGATTGACCTCTGCACGCTCCTCAATACCATTCACATGCTGCACAATACGCCAGAGTTCACGCCGCACCTGCGCAAGCTTGGCATATACCACGTCACGGTTATTCAGACGCTTATCATTGCTAAACGCGAACCAGCTACACACTTCGGCCAGTTCGTGCGGAGACAGTTCCTCCAACACACCGCTCATGATGAGTTCGATCATGATAATGCCGGAGGGATGGAAAATGCTGCGTAGCAGGCGACCCTTGAGCGTCAATTGATCGTCTTGACCAATGTAGCCGAGGGCGCGTAGCACAAAAACGGTGCCATCCAGTTCGGCAGCACCCGCGCGGCTCAAGGGATATGCGCCGATCTTGTCGCGCTGTTTCTTCAGAGCTTGCGCTACATTTTCGGAGCCAGCACCTTTTTTCTTACCAGATTTCTTTGCCTTCTTATACCGCTTCTCCAGGCGTTGCAACTCATTTATTTCCCACAGCAGGTAACGCTGGAACTCGCGCAAGCTGGAGGCGCAGATACGCCTGAGATTCTGCATATCGCCAGCACGCCACAGGTTCAGCACGGAGTTATAGCGCACCACAAACGAACTGGTCACAGGTAGCATTTCGCCGGTAATACGCTCAAAAGAGTCCTCAAACGGCTCCCAGGGTGAATAGGGAATGATAGCCGCGCCGCGCACATCCATACCACGTCTACCGGCACGTCCCGTCAACTGACGATACTCATTCGGTGTCAGCAGACGCATTTCCTGCCCATCAAACTTGCTCAGACTACCAACAACAACGCTACGTGCGGGCATGTTGACGCCAATAGCCAACGTATCGGTGGCAAAAACGGCCCGTAGATGGCCTCTGGCGAATAGCGTCTCGACCAGTACCTTGAGGCCGGGCAACAGACCAGCATGATGGAAGGCAATACCGCGTGGTAACAGGTCGATTAAGGCATGCACCTGTTGCAGGTTACGATCTTCTTTTGGCAGATTTTCCAGCCAGACACCAACCTCTTCACGAATTAATATCTCTTCTTGTGGAGAGGTGAAGCGATGCAGGGCCGCACTCATAGCTGCCTCTTCGACCACACGCCGTCCAGGCAGAAAGTAGAGGCAAGGCAATAAATCGGCACTCCGTAGCGCGGTTAGCACCTCACCAGGTTCAGGGGCGCGGCGCATGATGGGACGTTTGGGTTTTTGGGGCTTCTCGCCATCTGCACTCGCCTCGCCATCCTGACCTTGTACCTCCACAGCTGCTGCTGTTTCATGCTCATCCTGGTCAGGTTGCTTCACACGGGCAGAGGGTCCACGCCGCTCTTCACGCTCAAAATCGCGCCCGCGACGACGGTCTCGGCCATTGCGTCTGCGCTCCCCGCCCTCCTCGAGCAAGTCATCTTCCTCGTCATCCTCATCTTCCGAGGTATCATAGACGCGCCGCCGCCCCTGCATCTGCGCCAGCTTAGCCTCGCCGCCAACACCAGGAAAGCGTTGGATACGATTGCCATCAGCGTCCTGCACCAGATGCAGTTTGTTATCCAGAAAGTAGTAATGTTCGAGTGGCACTGCACGTTCATCATGGAAAATCAGCTCAATCGGGCGATGCACACGGCTAATCCAGAGCGCCAGGTCTTCGGCATTGCTGACAGTCGCCGAAAGCCCAATCAGTTGCACATGCGGCGGCGAGCAGATGATCGCCTCTTCCCACACCGGACCACGCTCAGCATCGCTCAGATAGTGCAATTCGTCAAAGACCACAAAGCCAACGTCTTGCACAGATGAAAGCGACAACGGTTCACCATTGTCGCCATCGTGCATACGCTCACCACCCCGCTCCAAGAGCATATTGCGGTACACTTCGGTCGTCATAATCACAATAGAGGCGCGACTATGCTCCACAATATCACCTGTGACCAGCCCAACCGCATCGTAGCCATATTGCTCACGCAGATCGCGGTATTTCTGATTCGAGAGCGCCTTAATAGGGGTGGTATAAATCACGCGCTGCCCGCGCTGTTGTGCTAACCAGATGGCATACTCAGCCACTAACGTTTTGCCGGTACCAGTGGGAGCCGCGACCAGCACCGACTGCCTCTCATCCAGGTAAACCATTGCCTCTAACTGAAATTTATCAATAGGAAACGGATAACGTGCGGCAAAATTGCGAATATTCTCAGAAAGTAGCTCTCCAACAGCTACATGTTCATCCATAGATGCCTTTTCCGCGTCTACGCGACGCTTGCACTGCAACCTCTCCAGTGGCGCGGAAGCAAAATGCTCTTCTTTAAAAATGTTACAATGTCTATATCGCCCCCCATTGTAGCACCAATAGAGCTTTTGGACAAGCAAGCAATAGGGCTATAGGGCTAGCGAATGCCGGGTTCCTACGCGGACAAAAAGAAAGTTTCTCTCCATTCATCAGATAAGGTATAACACTTTTGAAAGAGACATAAACACTATTGGCAATTCGTAAGGGAAGGGAAAAAGCGATGTTAAAAAAGTATATTCGAGCCGCAATGGGCAGAGCGCACTACGAAATTTTGCAAGATGATGGCAGCTTCTACGGAGAAATTCCAGGCTTCGATGGTGTCTATGCCAACGCTGATACATTGGAACGATGTCGAGAGGAATTGGAAGAGGTCTTAGAAGGCTGGATTTTACTGCGCGTATCGCTACATTTTCCTTTGCCAACAGAACAACATGGGAAAAGCTTTAACAGAGAGACTGAACACCCTCAAAGCACGCCAAGTAATTCGAGGGCGTGATCAAGCACGCCCCTACAGATTTATTTGCAATAACAGCGCAGCACTACGCCGCGCAAGGCGTCAGTTTGTCGATGTCGTTCCCGTCGAACTTGAGCCGGATGAATTCGAGGATGGGGTGCCGGTTGTGGTTGTAGTTGAGGCTGGTGGCGTATCGACACGCGGTGACTTTGGCAAAATTTCGCCCACAAAGCCGACAATCTGTGCGCCAGGAATATCTAGCTCGCCGTAAGCACTGCTTCCTTTGAAGCTCCAGGAGGCGGAGTTGGCCGAAGCATACACACTTGACCCTGAATAGTTGCTCTGCTGGTGGCTCGCTTCTGCGCCGATACCCAGGAAGCCAACCGCGCCACTGACATTGGAAGAGCTACTGGAACCCTGGCTCTGCTGCTGTCGGCTATACTGCGCCATCCTATCGCCCGCCTCGCCCCAACCAAGCGCCGTGATCTTCACATTGCGCACAACCAGAAACTGCGTGGGAATCATCGGGAGCAGATGAACGCTATCCTTCACCTGATCGCTGAGCGAACCATCGCTAACCGAACCAGCTTTCTCGCCTGGAATATACCAGCCATCAACCTGGAACAACTCGGCCAGCATCCAGGGGCGCTTGATATCACACATGCCAAACTCGAACTTGATGTTCACATCGCTCATCTGCTCACTGAAGGCGTAGTGCTGAGAACCGCCGCCCGCCGCACCAGATTGACCACTGCTCGATGAGGTGCCGCCTTCTGCACCGAAGGTGACGCCGAAGACCATGCCGAAACCGCCCGCACCGGTAGAACTGGACTGCCCGCTATACCAGTTGGAGGCCATACTTGCTGCCGACGTTGAGCTTGCACTCTGCCAACTACTGGTATCGGCCGTCAATGTCTTAAAGCCGGTCAGCTTGTCGGTCGAATCCCACCAGGAGGCTGGCAAGATATAGGAGTACGCTGTACCAACTGGCACCGCACCTGTGAGGCCCAGATCCCAGGCTTTGAACAACTCACGGGCCTGATTGAGAAAGTACGGCCCGATAGCACCACCTACGCTGCCCAGCGTATCGAGCGCATTCTCCACCTGATCAGCTCCCGATGAACGCCAATCATTCCAGGCATTGTCTACAGAGGTCTGCAACGCCTGTGAGGTGACGGGCCAAACCGCCGCAAGCGCCGAATTGGTTGAGGCCATAGCCTCGGCAGTGGCATAGGCTGCTCTGGCACCCGCCCATGCCGCCGACAAACTCTCGTAGTTGGCATACAGTGGCGTTTGTTGATAGGTGTTATTACCGTTACTATCATAGACCCACAGCACCTTCGAGGCAGCATCAATCTTCGCCTGAATATCAGGTGGCGGCGGCGGTGCAGGAATGCCCTGAGCCTTCATAATGATAGCCTGATACGCCTGACTGATCTGCTCTGCTCCTTCATATGGAATATAGGTGCCATCGGTCGTGATCTTCATCATCGTATCGACCAGCACCGAGGTGTTGAAGGCGCTCTGAATAGCGTGCTGCATCTGCACATCGACGGTAGGTGGCGCGGGTGTGGGGGCCGTTGTGGTACCTGTTCCGCTAGAAGGGGTTCCCGACGAGGGAGTAGACTGACCTGACGTGGCTGGTGGAGTGACCGTACCCTGATTCGTGACATTCGCTATCGAGTCACCGCCTCCTGGTGTCCACGCATTCGAGTAGGATTCGGGGTCACAGGGAATGCCTTGCAGAAGCTGGATATAGCACACATCTTGCAGCGGTTTGCCATTCTTATCCACCGTCTGCGAACTCAATGCCCTGTCAATCAGTGTGGCAAGCAGAGATTGCAAAGCGTTGCTGAGATCAGCTGAGACCTGCATTTGTTGCTGAACGGGATCGACTGCCATAGTTCATTCCTCCTGCTCACAAAGAGCGGTTTGTTGTCTAGATCGGCGTCACAAGCCGACTCAGGACGTATAGATAAACTGGTCGGCTGCCGATACAGCCGACTGGCCCGAAGGCGTAATCACGATGATATCGACTGTACCTGAGCCGTTTGGTACAGTAACAGTAAGCGAGGTATCGCCGTTGACTGTCATATCAGCAGCATTGATCTGACCGAAGCCCACATCGGTGGCTCCCGTGAAACCGGAACCATTCACTGCAATCACATCACCACTGGCCCCACTGTTGGGACTCAAGCTGCTAACCACTGGAGTATTGGTTGATGCTGGCGCTGGTGCCTGAGCCGAGGAAGGCCAGTATAGCACAGAGAAATCTAATCCATTGGCCTGCACAACCACCGCATTATTGAAAAGCAACACATCGGCAGCATTGCGCGGTTTCAATCCTGGATTGCCCGCCTCGTTCATCTGGCAATTGGCCGCCGCCGAAGCCCAATCGCTGGCAGTGCAGGCCGCTCGAAAATGCGGCCATGATGGGCCAAAGGCTGGCCCCATCGCCCATGCCATGCTCAACAGACCAAGCTGCGCGTCGGCGGGCCAGGAATCCATCGTAGAAAACTCGCTGGTCTGCTTGAGCGTAGTAGCAAACTGGTTCATCTTTGCAGTCACAAGCTGCGCGATGCTATCATCCGTCAACATCAGGTTAGTGAGCGGTGCGCACGCCTGGTAGCCTTGCTGAGCCAGATTCGGTTGCGACTTCAACGTGTTCCACTCGGCGCGAATCTCGTCCTGAGAGGCGGGACTTCCATCTGCCTTGTGGACAAACGGTAGGTTAAGGGCCAGATCAACAGGGTCGATCAGATTGCCAATACCAATTGTCACCAACCCCTTGATGTCAAGGTACATGAAGTTCACTTTGCCTTCAAATTGCGTACTGAAGGCCATAAAAGCATTCTGTACACTCTGATACATGTTTTCCCCTTGAGAGAAGCGTACACTTACTTAAAGACCAAGTAATTTTTGCCACATAGCCTCATCCACGAGACCAGTGGCATTGAGGCCATTTTGCTGTTGGAAGCTCTGCACGGCGCTGACAGTTCCAGGCCCATAATTGCCATCAATAGGCAGAGACGCATCGGTAGAGTCGGGCAGAGCAGCCCTCAGCAGACCTTGCAGGCGTGCGACCGCCGGGCCTTGCTGACCACTGGATAGCACAGGTAAAGAGGCCAAAGCACCACTAGTGCTTTGCTCTCCAAGTGTGCCAAGATTGGGATCACTCATCGGCGGTAATGTGGGCAGAATATCGGCCATCCAGCCAACAATCTGCATACCGGGGATAGTGATTGTGAGGTTAGAGTCAATAGAACGACCAATCAATGAAATAGGCCCGAAGCTGGCCGCACTGGGAATCACCGTGCGATCTTGCTCGCT
>JAJZEJ010000305.1 GCA_021828635.1 Chloroflexota bacterium | reverse complement strand
GGTTATAAGTCTGGTAAAGGTGAGCATGAGATTGATGAGCAGATGGGCGAAGTGCTGGTCGCGACCGAAGATGCACGCAAGGGGCGACAATTGATCTGGGAGACCTTCCCTGGCAAGGATGATCTGGTGGCGATTTACCTGTTCTATTATGCCGAAGCTGGCAACGCCGTCGATCTGCTGGAGTTGTTCGATGACTTCTTCGCCCTCTTACCAGACTATAAAGATACCAGTGCCGTAGAGATCGTCAAGCCAGTCTATGGTTTCATTCCTGCTGGTTACAATATCACGTTGCCCTGGCAAAAAGAGCGCAAGACGCTGACCTATGATCGCGTTCTCTCGCTCGGCGACGCCGCCGCCTTCCAATCTCCCCTGACTTTTTGTGGCTTCGGCTCCTATGTGCGCAACTTGCACCGCATCACCATGCTGCTGGCTCAGACGCTCGCCACGCATTGTTTGAGCGCGGATGATCTCAATTGCGTGCGAGCCTCCGAAGCTGTACCCGCCGTGGCACGCGCTTTTAGCAAGTTTATGATTGCCAACGTCGATGATAAAGAGCCGTCCTGGCAAGTCAACGAGACGCTGAACGTCTTCTGTCACGTGTTAGAGCAGCTTGGGCCAAGAGTAACAAACGACTTTTTCAAAGATCGTATCGGCTGGCTAGACTACACGCGCGTCATCCTCAACACACCCGGCTACTATCCACACATCTACCAGTTAGTCCTGCGCACGCTCTCGCCGACTGAGATCGTGGGTTGGATTACAGCCTGGCTGGCCCTCGCTCGCCAATCCGCCGCCTACACGTTTTATAGCCTGTTCAGGCTGCTTATGAGATGGCTGTGTATCGCTCTTCGGCTGATAAATCCTTCATGGGCCTTACATCTGGTAGCCTTTTGTGAGTCAATGGAGCAGGTTCGGCGTGGCAAGGGTGATGTAGATGAGGCGCAAACGGGTGTGACACCTCTGGCGGGTTGGCTGGGGAGCTTGTGGCCGCTGGGGTGAATATTGCCTGACCTTACAATAATTGGCGTATCATTGCATAGCGAGAAGCAAACTGTTTGGGATCTAGTCTGTTATATGGGCGTTTGCCAACCTGTGGTAGCACGGCCTGATAGGTGTCATCTAAGCCTTGCAAGTCAATGTAGCTTTGCTGGAGCAGTAGCCTGACATCATTAATGTCGCGTGTACTTGCACGTTGTATTTTACTCAGTGCGATGCTATAAAAATCAAAGTAGAAGGCATCGAGCGAGCCGTAGCGCCCGATGTAGCGGGTGTGCATCTCCCATTGTGGAGGCAGGGGTATGTAGTCTGCCGGAGAAGCAAATTCAACGTTAATTTTCATGGAGTCTTTGAGTTGGCGAATGGCCTCGCTTAGCTCGTCCTCATCATCGGCACGAATTTCCAGGTCGATATCTTGTGTCGCACCAGGACGCACACCGGCATGCACGAGTGCAGCTCCACCTACCAGATAGACACGTCCCGGTTTACGATAGCTTCTGCCGAGATTTTTTAGAAATTGCTCAATGTGCTGCTTATCAACGTTCGGTCGCATGCTCATCGCTGGCTCCTGCTCACAGATAGATGTATCATCAAAAAGCGAGGCGTGAGGAAATACCGTAGTAGGATGTCGTTCCTCTTCCTGGAGGAGAAGATTGTCAATCTGATTTTGCCAATCGCCAAGATAGTTCAGCGCCAACCTGCTGTGCTGCTGCGCTGCTGCTTGTAGTGCATACAGCCCCCATGAACCATGATGATAGCATGGAGGAGGTAAGTAACGGCTTTGCCATAAGGAGGCGAACGGAGCTTCGGGAAAGGTAGATGGATGACTGAGAGCCAGTGCCAGCCGTATTGACCAGAAGCGTTGTAGATAGAGCGTAGCAAGTACCAACGTGGCAAGTTGCTCTCTTACTTCCGGCTCATTGGTTTCTAATACCGAGAGAATAGTAGGAGCTAGCTCTGGATGAAGCAGAAAAAGCGCGATGCTGGCGTCGCGGATTCTTGGGTAGGTACAACGGGCCAGTTGCTGTATCAATTTGGCAGGGGGAATAGAGAGTTCCTCGGCGTTGTCGGTTGCATAGGACAGTATGTCATCGCCTACTAGATAATAAATACCCCAGGAGCGTAATGCATGAATCAAACGATTTGCATCTTCCCATGTGGTATCCGATTGAGCTTGTAATATTGCGCCCATACTCTCTCGTCCGAAGCTGAACTTTTGTTGTCATTTTATTTTCTCTAGTAGAGAGCATAGACTATAATCAGTGAGGTGTCAATTGCTGATTGCATCACAAACCATGTTATAATAGGCAGAACTGTTTGCCAGTTTTGCAACCACAAAAAAGAATTGATTGATGGTTGCTCAAGAGGAGCGCGAGCCACAAGAACCTTATATCTTCTGTTCGTTGGGGTTCTTCGTCCCATAAAAACCCAGGGGGTTGGTAGGCAATGGTTCCCACGCATCTGACCGCGCTCGCCTTGCCTATGACCGCTTTACAAGCGGAGTGCAATTCTTTATGATTGGGCGGAGTTTGTCGGTGTATAGCAAGAAGGGGTTTCGTGTGTTATGAATATCAGTCAGCGAGAAATTCTGCAGGCATTGCAGAATTTTGACTTTGAAACCCTGTTCATAGACACGCTCGGATGGGACAACGCGAAGGATGGCACGCTCACTATTCAAGTTGATGGGCAAGCGTATCGCTTACGTTCATTAGCTGAAAAGAAGGGAATTAAGGTTTATTTTTGTTATCCGAATGCAGAAGGGGCTATCCCAGATGATGCACGGATACGCCGTATTGATCTTGCATTGACAAAACTTGCATGCGAACATATCACCATCCATATTAATAAAGCACACACCATCCAGGTCTGGCTGTGGGTGAAGCGCGACGCCAACAAGCCATTGGGCTATCGCTTCAATCGCTGGCACAAAGGACAGGCTAGCGATCTGCTAGTGCAGAAATTGAGCAACCTCTTCGTCTCAATTGAGGAAGAACTGGCTGGCGATGTAACCAATGCCAAAACGACAAAACTCACGAAAAATGCCTTCGATGTCGAGAAAGTTACGAAACGTTTTTATGATCGCTTCAAACTGGAACATAGCAATTTCCTCGAACTCATTGATGGTATGAGTGTGCTAGATGACCGCGAGTGGTATACCTCGCTCATGCTCAACCGGCTGATGTTTATCTACTTTATTCAGCGCAAAGGCTTCCTCGGCACCTCCGGCGGCAATCAGCTTGATGGCGACCAGCACTATCTGCGTCATCGTTTGGAACAGTTGCAAGAGCAACAGGGCGAAGGACATTTCCATAGCTTCTATCGCACCTTCTTACTGCACCTCTTCCATGATGGACTTAACACACTAGAAAAAGATCATACACCGGAAACCATCAAGCTGCTAGGTCATGTGCCGTATCTGAATGGTGGCCTTTTCGATGTGCATCAGCTAGAACGCAACTATACTGAGATCGACATTCCCGACGAGGCGTTTACACAGATTTTCAAATTCTTCGATGAGTATGATTGGCACCTGGATGATCGTCCTAATAAGAAGGACAATGAGATCAATCCCGACGTGCTAGGCTATATCTTTGAGAAATATATCAACCAGAAGCAGATGGGCGCGTACTATACCAAAGAGGATATTACCGAATACATCAGCAAGAATACCATCATTCCCTATCTCTTCGAGGTGGCGGAACGCGATTGCTCCAACGCCTTCATGCCCGACGGGCAAGTCTGGTCGCTACTACGCGATAATCCAGACCGTTATATCTATCAGGCCGTCAAAAAAAGCTGTGAACTCGCTTTGCCTGCCGAAATTGAGCGTGGCATCCACGATGTCGCGCAACGTGGTGAGTGGAACAAGCCCGCGCCTGACGAATATGCTCTGCCCACAGAGATATGGCGTGAGGTCGTGGCACGTCGCCAGCGTTACGAGGATGTGTATGATAAGCTAGCCGCCGGAGAGATTACCTCGATTAACGATTTCATCACCTATAACCTGGATATACGCCAGTTTGCCCAGGATGTCATCAGTTATTGCGAGGGGCCGAATCTCCTACTGGCCTTCTACGAAAATATTGAAAAAGTCACCGTGCTAGACCCTACCTGTGGCTCTGGCGCGTTCCTCTTTGCCGCGCTCAACATCCTCCAACCACTCTATGAAGCCTGCCTGGGGCGCATGGAGATTCAGGTTGAGGAGCGCGACCGCCTGGATGCCCAACTTGCGCCGTCGCAGCGGCAGACCCATTACACCATCAAACGTTTCCGCCAGATTCTTGATGATGTAGCAAAGCATTATAGCCACGAGTATTTTATTCTCAAGTCCATCATCATCAAGAACCTGTACGGCGTGGACATCATGGAGGAGGCCGTGGAAATCTGCAAGCTACGTCTCTTTCTCAAGCTAGCTGCGCAGGTGCAGAGCCGCAACCAGATCGAACCTCTACCAGATATCGACTTCAACATCCGCGCAGGCAACACGCTGGTCGGCTTCACGAGTATGGAAGAAGTTAGCAAGGCGGGCAATCTCTTCAGTTCAGAAGAGACGTTGGCACGCATTAAGCATAAGGCTGAGGCGATTGAGCGCGATTTCAAGTATTTTCGTACCATCCAGACCGATATTACCATCAGTTCTGATGTGCAGGCGACTATCAAAGCCCAGCTACGCCAGCAGCAGGAAGAGTTAAACAAGGAACTGGACGAGTATCTTGCCAGCGAATACCGCATCATGCCCACGCCTAACAAGCCAGAAGAGTACGAGACAGCATTCAGCCAATGGAAACAGAGCCATCGACCCTTCCACTGGCTCTCCCAATTCTACGGCATCATGAGCAATGGCGGCTTCAATATCATCATCGGCAACCCCCCATATGTGGAGTATAGCAAAGTGCGGAAGGAATACACGATACAGGAATATCAGACAGAAGCGTGCGGAAATCTGTACGCTTCTGTGATGGAACGTTGTTTGCATATAACGAAATTTGGTGGGCGTAATGGGATGATTATTCCTCATTCTTCATTCTGCACAGACCGTATGGAACCTATCATGGAACGCTACAGGGCAAAATGTAAGGTTTATTGGTTCTCTACGTATTGCATTCGTCCTGCTAAGCTCTTTGTCGGTGTTGATCAGAGATTGGCTGTCGTAGTTGGTCAAGTTGGTTCAGAAAACAAACAAGTTTTTTCTACGCAATATCATCATTGGCATGAGGAAGCAAGAGAAAATCTTTTTACGACACTTGAGTATGCATGTGTGACAAGTACAAAATTTCATAACTCAATTCCTAAGATGCACAGTATCACTGAACTTGCAATCTTACGGAAGTTGCAATCTTTTGAAGCGTTAAAGAAAAGTTTTGTCGCTATAAACAGAAATTCTCTCTATTTTCATAATGCGCCTCGATACTGGATACGTGCATTAACGTTTGTACCGTACTTCTGGAATGAGCGTGGGGGAGAAAGTTTATCTACGCAAGTAAAAACATTGAGTTTCTTTTCCGATAGTTATGCTAATGCGGTGGCAGCAATTATTAATAGCAGCTTATTCTACTGGTGGTTTATTCTGCTCTCTGATTGTCGCCATCTCAATATGCGTGAGATAGAAGCTTTCCCTATGGGCTTAGATACTCTAAGTGAAGAATACCAAAGCACGCTGAGCAATTTGTGTCATGAACTCATGGATGATTATAAAAAACATGCAGTACGCAAGGAAACGTATTATAAGACCACTGGTAAAGTTGTTTATGATGAATTTTCCCCCAGGCATTCCAAGCTCATCATTGACGAGATCGACCGTGTGTTAGCGCAGCACTATGGTTTCACGGACGAGGAGCTAGACTTCATCATCAATTATGACATCAAGTATCGTATGGGACGTGATGATGGCGATGAGGATGAGGAGTAGGCATAACACGGCGGCATAACACCATTGATATTATGCCGCCGTATCAGGCAAATCAATACCATGCTACCGCACCATGCGCTTACCAGAGCCGGGTTGGTCGAAACCGAGATCGCCTGTACGCCGGATGCGTGAGTGATAGACTGCGGCTGGCAACGCACCAGGATATTTACGCATGGTTCTCAGGCGGAGTTTGCGCTCTTTGGTCTCCAAAAACTCTTTTGAGAGCCGGTGATACAGTGCTTCCCACTGGTTGAGTACCTCGACGCGATCATGTTTGGCGATGATCTTGAGGCTCTCCGCACCCATCTGGTCGCGTAGTTCTGGGTGAGCGAGCAGCAGATCAAGATGGGAGGCCAGTTCCGCGCTATTGCCTGGCTCGAACAGGAAGCCGTTCTCTTCGTGATGCACCAGTTCGGGTAGCGCATACGAATCGGCGGCAATGATTGGCAGACCACAGGCCATCGCCTCCATCGTAGCGAGGCTTTGCAGATCAGCCTCCGATGGTATGGCGAAGACGGCGGACGAGCGGCGTAAGGCCAGCAGTTCGGCATCACGCACGTAGCCCAGGAAGCTGACACGACTATTCAGCACACCGAATTGCTCAGCCTGCTCTTTCAGTTCGGCCTCGGCTGGTCCCGTGCCAACCAGGACAACATGCGCGTTACCGGTCATTTTCGCTGCCGCATCGATTAAGACATCAATGCGTTTCTCCTCGCTCAGACGATTGACGTGCAACACGAGAGGTTGGTCTGCGGGCAGATTGAAACGCTGTCGAATCTGTGGATCGGCTGGTCCTGGTGTGAATTTACTAAGGTCAATGCCGTTTGAGAGGGCTTGTGCCGGTGCGTGCAGGCCGTGATCGTAGAGTAGATCAAGCGCCGTTTGCGTTGGAGCCGTCACATAGTCACAACGATTACAAAAATGTACTAGGTATGAATAAGTGACGGTGCTGAAGTATTTGCCGATCATTGGGTCTGAACTCAGCGAATGACTCATATTGATGGGCAAGTAGTGATTGGTGACAATCACTGGCTTGCGTAAACCACCAGCCAGCAATTGCGCGATATTGCCCAATACGGCAGGCGAGTGGATATGAATAATATCCGGCATAGTGCGCTTGAGCAGGTTGCGCATGGGCATAACAGGCAAGAACGGGATACGCATGCCTTCGTAGGCAGGCCACTCGAACGAGGAGAAGCGGTAGACACGTACTCTGTGTTGTTCAAGACGACGTACATCACGATTGCTATAGCTGGGTGCAACAACCCATACCTGATGCCCACGATTGGCGAAATCGGTAGCCAGCCCGTGACATACGGTTGGTACACCGCCTACCATCGGTGGATACTGATCTGTCACAATCATAATACGCATAGACTGCCGCTTTCTGTTGTTAGGAAAAGAACCTGCTTATGCTCCCGTTGCGCCTTCGGTTGTGGCCTGTGCCTCGGTGCTAGTCGTGGCAGTTGGAGAAACTGCTTCAGCACGTGAGCCTGCGACCTTCACAATCGATTCATCAGCATCGGTGAACAGGATATAGCCTTGAGGTAACACAATATCTTTGGCGTGCAAGATATCACCGATGTGGGTCAGGGACGAGATATCGACATCGAGGCGTTCCACCAGATCAGAGGCCAGACTCTCGACATCTACTGCTTCTAGCAAGTGCAAGAGTACGCCCCCCTCGACTTTTACGGCAAGGGATTCACCCACGAAGTGCAGTGGGAGTTTGACCCTGATGCGCTCTTCCATCGTGAGGCGGAAGAAATCGGCGTGTAAAATCTGACTCGTTGTCGGTGCATGCTGAAGGTGACGCAACAGCACGGTTTGTGTATGGCTAGGTAATTTGAGTGTGATAATATTCGTGGCTGAATGCGAACGCAGAAATTGCTCAAAGACCTTCGCGTCAATCTGGATGGTTTCCGATTCTTCGCCGCGTCCAAAGACGTGTGCTGGTACGATGCCAGCTTTGCGTAGCCGTTTCGTGGCTTTACCAGTAATCGTTCGTGGTGCGGCTTCCAATTCTTTTATATCTGCCATATGACAGGTGTTTCCTCTCTGCTTTACGATAACGCTATGATATATATACTACACGGATGTCGCCCTGAAAAGGGTCAAATGGCCCACACGGGTGGGTGCGGACGCAGTAAACCGGCTTGCTGTAGGGACCGGTTTACCGCGTCCGCGTCCCATGCCGATGGGCGTGGAAATGTGCTAACAAATCATCGATGGTCATTGCGTTTAATACATCGCTGGCGCGTATCCAGCCCTTGCGGGCTACGCCAACGCCATAATGCATATCGTCAATGCCAGTGGTACTGTGCGCGTCGGGATTGATTGAGGTTTTCATGCCCTTGTCACGTGCGCGGTGCAGAAAACGCCAATCGATATCCAGGCGCGAGGGATGGGCGTTGACCTCGATACTAACGCCATGTTTGGCGGCGGCATCAATGAGGGCGTCCATGTCCAGTTCGTAACCTGCTCGACCTAGCAGGATGCGTCCCGTGGGATGGCCGATGATATCGACATAGGGATTAGCAATGGCCTGCAACATGCGCTCCGTCTGCTCC
>JAJZEJ010000035.1 GCA_021828635.1 Chloroflexota bacterium | reverse complement strand
CCACGCAAAATCAGATTATCCAATGTCGCGTTTTTGATAGCTTGGAAGAGGTCAGAGTTTTTGCACCAGTGGCCGTTATCGAAGACCAGCACCTCGCCACGTATCTCCGCATTCCAGCGACAGACCACTTTAATCAGTGCTTTCGCCGACTCGTTGCTCTCGCTGATAATCCAGTAGTGATAGATATGGCTATTGCCCTCTGTCCAATTCATCACCACGATATCAAAATCCTGCTCCTGCCATTTTACGGCGAGCCAGGCATTTTTGGCGCGGTCAACAATCTCTTCGTCGGAAGAGGTTGAGCCTGCGAACATGCCTGTGGTGGCGTTGGGGAAGCGCACGATTCCTGGGGGCATCATGCGATTAAGTGAAGATATGCCGGGATTGCGCCAGTGTGTTAAGACCTGATTGTAAACGATGGCTTGATAGTCGATGGTGCAGAGGCCCGTTTGTATGTACTCTTCAAGGTTGAAGAGCATATCGCCGCCTTCAACAAGAACCTTTTTAGGAAAACGGTCGGCGAGAATCTGGCTAACGTAATATTCAATGGCATTGAGTGGTAAACCGAGGGCTTCGCGGATGAGCTGTTCCTTGTACATCGTGTCTTTCCTCTCGTTTAATGAATACAATTACCACAGACATATACGAGACGTAGAGGTAAAAAGTTAAAGCGAATAGTAGGAAAAGAGCAAACAATTTTTTGTGCAGAAGCTTATTATGGCACAAGGGATAATAGACGTTGATAATGCTCCTCGCAGAGCCAGAAGAGCGGAAACATATCCTCTTCAATGGCGCTCATAACGCTATTCAGTACTCTCCATGCCTGCTCATACTCACTGTGCGTCACTCCTTCCGTTTTCAGTGCCTCATCCAGCTCATCTACGTCCAGTACATTGATGATACCATTAGGTGAGATGTCCAGGTCGAGGTAGAGATCATCGTACCAGACAATACCTTGCTCATCACGCCAGTGCCGTTTGCAGATGTCCAGGTACCAGCGTATCAGCTCGTCTTGCCCGTTGAAAATAGAGGTGAGAGCATAGGGTTCACCATCGGGAAAGTGCTGGAGCCACTTGTAGCCATTATCAACCAGGCATACACGTTCGTTTCGATGCGTGATAATCAGTGGTTCTGTTACCTCGTCGATACAAAATAGCGACACGTAACCCTTAAAGGTGTTGTCTTCAAGACGAGTGAGGGCGAAGCGTCTCTGGAGGATGCGTTCCCAGTCTATACGGTCTGCTCGTTTGCGTTTCATCTTTCCTGTCCTTTACTTTACATCGGCACGTGGGTACAGCATATGTTGTAGTGTTTCATATTGTACAGACGTATATCAATAGCGACTATCCTATCGATGTTTGTGTCCTGCATGAGGATACAAAGCGCGTGCAAGTTTGTTATAATGAAGCGTATCAGTCTTTGTGAAGGAAGGAAGAGGGTATGCGCCTGAGACGCTCAGAATTATCGACACCGGCTAGCAATGAACGCATGATAGAGAAGGCCGCCAGTAGCGCCGCCGATATGGTGTTTCTGGACCTGGAAGACTCAGTTTCGCCCAATGAGAAAGTCGCCGCACGTGCGAAAGTCATTCATGGGCTGAAAACGTTGGATTGGGGTAAGAAGACACGCGCTGTGCGTATCAACGATATTAGTACTGAATATGCCTATCAGGATATTATTTCGATTGTCGAGGAGGCAGGCGGGTATCTGGATCTGCTGATGGTGCCTAAAGTCAAGACGGCACGCGATGTCTGGTGGGTTGATGTGCTACTGACGCAGATCGAGCAACGCCTGCATCGTCCACAACGCATTGGCTTAGAGGTACTGATTGAGGAGGTGGAGGCTATGATCCATGTCGAGGAGATTGCACAAGCCAGTACGCGCCTGGAGGCACTCATTTTCGGTCCCGGCGATTATAGTGCTTCGCAGGGTATTGATGCGCAATATATCGGCAATGACCTGGATACCTATCCCGGCGACCTCTGGCACTATGCGCGTAACAAAGTTATCATTGCTGCTCGTGCCGCCGGTATCGATGCCGTGGATGGTCCCTATCTCGATTTCAAGAACTCTGATGGCTATCGACGCGAGTGTGTGCGCTCGAAAGTGCTGGGTATGGCTGGCAAATGGGCCATTCATCCCAGTCAGATTGAGATTGCCAATGAGGTCTTCTCACCACTAGCACAAGATGTCGCCCGTGCGCGTGCTATTGATGCACTGTATAGCGAGGCGCAGGCAAAAGGTCTGGGAGCTGTGGCCTATGAGGGCAAGATGATTGATGTCGCGGTCGCCCGAAATGCTCGCAATATCATGCAAAAAGCAGACTTGATCGGCATGTAATCATAGAGTAGGAGTGCGATGAGCCAGAGAGAATATCGTGAGGTGGAAGGTCTGGATTGGAGTGGTGAAAGGATGCTGCCTGCGTTTCCCACTCCCCAGCACCTTACCGTTTATGATGTGCGCCATGCCACACCTGCTATCTTGCTGACACTCAGTACGCTGGTTGGCTTAATCAACCGCACTCAAGCCCGCATATACCTTATTTACCGCAATGATGATCTTTTCTGGCTGCAAACCTGCTTGCAAGCGGTACCGCAAGAAAAACCTGCCACTGCTCATGATGAGGTTCTTGCGGCGTTGCTGACGACGTACCGGAGCATTGTACAGGGCATGATTGTCTATGATCCAGCCTTGCCCGATACAATCAATGTGGCGACGATGATAGCAGGACAACAAGATGGTATCGTCGTCGCTCCTTCACAAATACAGGGGTTTCAGCAGACATATGTTTTGCCGATATTGCATGATCTGCGTGTCTATAAGTGGCGTACTCGTCTACAAGCATACGACTGGGCGCGAGAAAACCTGCTGGTCGGTGCTTCTCCGCATCTCGTGGCTGCACTCAAACCTTCGATTATGGGTCATCTACGTTCCTATCTAGTTGCTACGCGCACGTTTATCTATTGGCTAAACTCGCTGCAATGCTTGCCTGATTTGAGTGCAGGTCTGCTCTCAGAGCAGCATTTAATGCGACAGATTCTTGCCAATTTTGCGCACAAGGCTGTTCATCTGGGCTGGTTTATTGATGAGGGTAGCGGCGTCAATCTCACTTCGCGTGCTGCTATACCAGTGCTAGCCAGCGATTATTGCACCAATCTGGAGGTATGGAGTGCTGTACAGCCTCCAGCGTGGCCGAAGATACAGGTTGCGCATACTGTAAAGCAAGCTGAGAGCATACAGACTGATAAAGTTTATGTCTCGTTTACAATCAGTGACGGCGATAATATCCAATACTGTCAGCATCGCCTCTTGCAGCTCTGGTGTGACCCCTTACGTGGCTCTTTGCCGCTTGGCTGGACGATCTCCCCGGTTTTGCGCGAAGCCGCTCCAGCCATCGCGGCCTACTATATCAATAGCGCGACCGCTAACGATGAATTGATTGCTGGACCAAGTGGCGCGGGCTATATGTATCCCACCTCCTGGCCCGACGATCAACTTACGTCTTTTTTGCAACGCACCGGATGTCTGATGCAAGACATGCATATATCTATATTGAGTGTGCTAGATGCTAATATACTACAGCGTATGGGTATTCCATTTGCAGGTATTCTTACGGGCATGAACTTTGCCGGTGCCGAGCAGCAACGATGGTATGCGCGTGAACTGGCTCGCTATGGTTTGCGTGGCATTTTGAGCGGTTCCGGCCTGATCTACAATCGCTGGCGTGTGCTTGATAGCATACCCATCTATCAGAACCTGGGTCTGGCGGCTAATGCGGCACAGATTATTCGGCAGGTCACACGTGCCGCCCGTGTGCATAGGCAACGTCCGCTCTTCCTCAATATATATCTATTGGCGTGGAATATTACGCTGACTGAGATCAAAACAGCAATGGAGCAACTAACCGGCGATTACGAGTTTGTGCTACCGGGCCAACTGCTGTCGATGCTGGTGGAGACGGCAGCATGAGTGAAAATAATCCCATGTTACCTGCTGGCTCGTATCGCTTGCAAGGTGGTATACGTCTTGAGCAGCATGGCGAACAGATACTGGCGCTGAGCGATTATCCTTTGCGTGTTGTGCGCTTAAAACCAACAATGGCCCGTTTATTAGCTCTTTGTACAGAACCACGAACGTGTATGCAACTGGCCGAGGTCATGAAAATACCTTTGAAGCGTGTTGAGGCGTTATGTGATCAGCTACGCTGGAAAGGTCTATTAGAAGCAGGTCCATTGCTGCCACCTGCTACATGGCCGACCGTCTCGATTATTATTCCTGCTTATAATCGGGTATGCGAGCTAGGACGCTGCCTGCAATCGCTATTGTTGCAAGACTATCCTGCCAGGCTGGAGATCATTGTCGTTGATGATGCGTCAACTGATAATACCTGTATAATGATGGAACAATACATACAAAAAAAGCTATCTGAGCAGGTATCACTGCGATTAGTGCGTCATAGGCAGCGTTGTGGTATCGGCACGAGTCGTAATGATGGTGCCGCAATTGCTCAGCATGAATTGCTAGCCTATATTGATAGCGATTGTGTGGCTTCATCGAACTGGTTGCGTGAACTGGTTCCAGCCTTCCAACAACTTGCTATCGGCGCGGTCGGCGGCATGATTCGCGCGTATGAACGCGAAAGCTTGCTAGGTCGCTATGAAGATGTGCGCTCCTCGCTCTTCATGGGACAGCGTCCACAACAGGTGAAGCCTGAAGGGCCGCTCACCTATCTGCCGACGGCCAGTTTTCTCGTGCGCCGTTCGCTCTGGCAACAACTTGGCGGTTTCGCGTCCATCAGTCTGGGTGAGGATGTCGATTTCTGTCGCCGTCTCCTCACTAGCGGCGCTGGCATCCTCTATCTGCCTCAAGGCGTCGTCTACCATGATTACCGCACGACTCTGCCGGCCTTCCTGCGTACTCGTGTGGCCTATGCGTCATCCGAAGCCAGTCTACTGCTACGTCACGCCGTCGAGCGCCGCGTGCTATTGCTACCACCGGAACCGGCTATTTTTGCTATGAGCTTGATTATGGGAACAACGGGTATAGCGTATATGAGCATGGCACCCACAAGGGGTGTCACTACATTAATAAGCCCGCGCCGTAGGCGCAACAATATATGTAGTGACACCCCTTGTGGGTGCCATGCTCGGTGCCATGCCTCTAGGTATCATGCTATCCCTCAAATATTTCCATTTCTTATAGCCGTAATAACATGTCTTGTTGGTTCACGACGCAGGCTAAAAGCATTGAGGGTGCAACAGGTTCCTTTAGGTATGATGGCGGTGTTGAAGGCAACGGTACGCGGCAATCTTTCCTATACCTACCATCTGTGCCGCCATCTCACGCGCTACTATACGTTACCGGCATTGTTGATCGGGTTGTTTATGCCGCCATTGTTCATGTGCATATTGCTCATGTGTGCTGTTGTGATCGGGGTTGATTATGTGCGTTTGCAGCCACAAATGCGTGTAGGCGCATTCGCTCTTTGCGCGATGCTTGACGATTGCGCCTACGAAATTGGCGTGGCGCAGGGCTGCATCCAGCGCAGGACATGGAAGCCCTTGATACCAATCATTAAAAATACTGTAAGGACGTGATTTATTACGTCCTTGCGAGATTTTTGATTAAAGTAGCACACACTCTGGGTCACGGATACTCAGCTTTTGATGCACGAACCACTTGGTCGCCGGGCAGCCACCGTGACAGACATTGTATTGACCACAGCCGGAACAGGCACCACTACCCATTGCACGATAATAGTCAAAGAGTGTCGATTGCTGCCAGATTGCGCGGAAACTTTGCGTGTGCAGGTTGCCTGCCTCGAACTCCGGTGCCTGGAAGAAAGCGCAGGGATAGACCTCGCCTTCGGGGCAGATGCAACAGGTCGCGGTAGCCGCGCCGCACATATCCAGTCCCGCCAACTTCTGACCAAAAGCGTTAAGATGGAAGAATGAGTCGGCGGTAAGCACGTCGGGATGCTCAGCGAGCCAAAAAGTGAACTCGCGGTATTGCTCTTGCGTCGGATGCAGATCTTCCCACACGTCGCGGCCACGCCCGGAGGGACGCAGACGGGTAACACGCAATTTGGCATCGAAGCTAGCCGCAATCTCGTGAAGCTTATCCAGTTCATAGAAGCTGTGGCGTGTCAGCACAGCATTGACCGTCAGGCTATGTTGCTCGGCGGCTAATAGCTCTAGCCCGCGCAATGCTCGTGTGAAGACACCCTTGCCGCGTATGCTATCGTTCGTGTGTTCTGTACCACCATCGAGGCTGACCTGAAAATAGAGCGGGTCGAACTGCTTGAGGCGCTTGGCCCGCTCGGCGGTAATCAATGTGCCATTGGTGCTGATACACATTACCAACCCACGCTCTGTGCAGCGTTCCAGCACCTTCCAAATACCTGGATAAATAAAGGGTTCGCCGCCGCCGAAATGAATCTGAAAAACTTGCATCTCGGCCAGTTCATCGACCAGTTCCAGCGACTGCGCGGTTGTTAGCTCTTTTGGTCGCCGACGGCCGGAGGCCGAAAGGCAGTGAACACAGGCGATATTGCATGCCGCCGTGATCTCCCATGTGACGGTAATCGGTGCCGAGAGACCGCCTTGCAGGAAACGTTGCGAACCTTTCAGCTCTGTCTTACTCTGCTGCTGTGGGCTGCTTGCCTGCTGCATAGCACTCAATGCTAGCGGATGAATGCTACTTGCGCTGCGTGGAGAGCGTTCGATAAAACGCACAAATTCTGTCATCAGAAGGTCTCCTCGTGTTGGATATAGCCACGCTCGACTAGATTATCGAGAGCGGCGTAGAGCTTTTGTTTGCTGCCGTCGGAAAATCGCCTGCGCGAGATGGCCGCGCTGACATTCCCATTGTGCTGCTGCTGGCTATCAATCAGCAATTCGATCAATGGCGGAGAATTGATGAAAGAGAGCGCACCACGGTCCGCGCAACCATATTTATAGAGGATACCACCAAAGGACTCGCGGCGAATCTTCACCTCTGGAATCAGGCGATAAGCGGTAGAGGGTTGAGGCATGTGTATCTCCTGGCATAATGAGACAGTTTGTTCTATAGAGCAAGCATACTCGGAAAAATACAGGGCGTCAAGGCTAGTAGGGACAGGATTTATCACGTCCGAGCGCATCCGCGAACAGATGCACCGCCTCGCGTGCTACCTGTAGCGTGATCTCTGTTCCAGCAACGAGACCAAACGTGCGTTGTTGCCAGCGCATCACTGGTACATCCACTTGCACGTTTGCGCTAAGATGGACTGTGACAGTGGAGAATGTGCCGCGCTCACGTATCCTATCGATGGTGCCACGAAAAGAAGGTTGCTGTTGATCTGACAGCGCGGTCTTGCTGATTTGTAGCTCATCGGTACGAATACCCACTGTTACCTGTTGTCCCAATGTATATGATGTGGTTGATGCTTGCCATGCCTTGAGTATCAGTCCGTTAACGTCGATAGTCACTTCCCGACGCTCTTCCTTTGGCTCTATGTCAACGACTGTGCCTGACCAACGTGTATGCAGACCAACAAGATTAGCTACCTCGGTAGTATGGGGAGTGCGAAAAACCTGCTCGGCGCTCCCCGTCTGGAGAACGCGCCCCTGTTGAATGACAACGACGCTATCAGCGAGCATTCGCGCTTCCTGAGCGTCATGCGTGACCAACACCATCGGTACGCGCACACGCTCATAAAATGTGCGTAATTCTTCGCGGAGTGTCTCGCGCACGGCGGCATCGAGGGCGCTCAATGGCTCATCAAGCAACAATAATTGTGGCTCAGCCGCTAATGCCCGCGCCAGCGCCACACGTTGCTGCTGACCACCAGAGAGTTGTGCCGGACGCAACAGTTCCACTCCATCCAGGTGTACCAGATTAACCAGCTCAGCAATGCGTCGTTGTGCCTGTTGCCCACGTAGTTTAAGGCCAAAGGCGATGTTTTGTGCAACGGTGAGATGGGGAAAAAGAGCGTAGTTTTGTGGTACGTAACCAACGTGACGTTCTTGTGGCGGCAAAAAGCTATGTTTATCGCTGTCATGCCAAAGCTTGGAACCGAGCGCGATATGTGCTTTGTCAAGCTGACAGAGACCAGCCAGCGCCTGCAAGGTGAGGCTTTTGCCGGAGCCAGATGGTCCGAAAAGCACAATCAACCCTTGTGGCACCATGAAGTCAATATCCAGCGTAAAGCCGGAGAAGCGCCGCAATGCTCTTACCGTCAATAGCTCTGCTGCTTCAGATGACAGAAATTTATGTGGTGTGAGCATTGCCCCCGACTCTTCTTGATCAAAAACACCTTCTGCGCGGCTACGTATCATAGTACCTGTCTTCCCATACGACGCTGAATGAGCAGAATAAGCCCAATCACAACAATGCTGACGGCCAGGGACATCAGTGCTAGTGGCAACGCACCAGCGACTCCTGTGCCAGTCAACTGTACATAAGTATACACGGGTAGCGCATAGGGAGGGCAGGCCA
>JAJZEJ010000660.1 GCA_021828635.1 Chloroflexota bacterium | reverse complement strand
TAGCCGGAAGGTAGACACCGAAGAGCGCAATTGCTCAGCCAACTCAGCCAGATAACTTACACTCACAGCCGCATCCTGAGTACCAGCGTCTGTTTGACGGGTAATCTCCGAGATTTGCGACATCGTCGAAGCCACAGCGTTAGCAACCGAAGTCTGGTCATTCGCGGTGTGTGCAATATTCTCAATCATCTGCGTCTGACGTTCGACCGCACCATAGATAGAGTTCAGTGCGCGACCAGCTTCATCGGCCAGTTGTGACCCCTTCACCACTTCCTGGGTGCTATCTTCCATAGCAACCACAGCTTCATAGGTATCACCTTGAATACTCTTTACCAGTGTTGCGATACGTTTTGTCGATTCAGTCGAACGTTCTGCCAGTTGACGGATTTCATCAGCGACGACTGCGAAACCACGTCCATGTTCACCGGCCATCGCCGACTGAATAGCGGCGTTCAGAGCGAGCAAGTTTGTCTGGTCGGCAATATCATCAATGATACGAACAATTTCACTAATTTCGTTTGAACGTTCGCCGAGACGCTTGATCTTTTTCGAGGTCTCCTGCACATTCTCACGGATCTGCATCATACCATCAATTGTTTGACGCACAGCTTGCTGACCTTTGGTCGCGTTGCGTAACGCTTCTTGAGAAGCATCCACACTCATCTGCGCGTTCTGGGCCACATTCTGAACGAAGATAGCAAGGGCTTCAACAGCCTTTGATGTCTGCCCAATCTGATTCACCTGTGTTTCAGAAGCTTGCGCCAGTTCGGCGGAGCGATCAAGGATACGGCGTGTAGCGTTCGTAACTTGTACAGCTGTCGATTGCACACGTCCTACAACCTTTGCCAACTCTTCAATCATATAGTTAAACGAGTCAGCCAGGACGCCTAGCGTATCGGGTGTTACCTCAGCCTGGACACGCAGATCACCATCGCCGACAGCACTAACCTCTTGCAGAAGTTTTTCGATCTGTGCTTGCAAGGCCGCAGCCTCACCACCGGAACCTAACGCGGCCATATTACTGACATTATTACCGGTACCGCCTTGTGAATCAAGCAACGTATTGAGTGCCATCGCTAGCATGGCAAATTCATCATCACCATTAACGGGCGCACGCATCGCACGATCTCCACCGGCATAATCGCGGCACACATCGACTAGACCAATCATGCGGTCCTTGATCCTACGCTGAACGAGATAATGAGTAATGAGAATGCCAACCACTACAATAATCGCGCAGGCTACTACAACCGAAAGGAAGACATTACGGGGCGGATTATTCAATGATAAAAAGCCCACGATGGCGATACAGACAGCACCAATCAACACAGAGAAAATCATCCCTGTTTGCATCAGTGTATTGACTGTCATCCCACCTATATTGCGGTCAGGATTCATCCACCAGACCTGCCTTTCAAAATGTATTCAAAACGCACAGATGTGACAACTGTTCAAAACTCTTGTTGATAAAATAAAAACGGTTCACATGCTACTGTTACAAGAGGTTCTAGTAGTCAGGAACAGAGCTTGCCGGTGTTATACCTCATAATGCTGCATCTTCTCTGAAAAAAGAAGTCGCGCTACTTCCAAAAGAATGATCGCCCGGTTATTCACCAACGCCATTCCTCTGGCATACGGCGTGACCCATTGCGGCATAGATGATTGCCGTATACTTCCACTGGCAATTGTGGAGGGAGGAATTGCCAGCATCTCACTGATCGCATCTACCATAATGCAGATAATCATATCATTATATTGCAGTGATAATAGGCGTGTACGTGCATTGAGAGGAAGAGACTCAAGGCCCAAGAATGCACGCAGATCAACAACCGAAATGATCGAACCACGCAGGTTCATAACGCCTTTTACCCAGGAAGCGACATTCGGTATGGGTGTGAGGACACCCAATCGCTCGACGCCTTGTACAGCGTCGGCCTTCACTGCAAAATCGCGGTCCAGCAACGAGAAGGTCAGGTATTGATCTGCAACGGGTAGAGCTACAGGAGACATACCAGGAGTAGGCATGCCATCCTTGAGCAATTGCCTGGCCTGCTCCAATTGTAATTGTAAAGCAGCAGCAGATGACGAATTCTTCACCTGCCGTTGCAGCACGGCAAGAGCATCGTCCTGTAGCCTCGTCTGAGATTCATTATTCACAACACTGCTCCCATTACAAAACTTTGGTACCTCTTTATTCCACACTCCAACGGCTATACCTTCACAAGTGCGGAGTTGCAGTTTATTACATACCGCGAAATCAGAAGTGCAAAGATTACATCCATAGCCAGAGAGAAATATTTCCTTCCGACATCAGGAGATAGGGGTCAGCCGAGCGCACCCCTACCTCCAATGCGACTAGACGAGACGACGCACACTAGCAACCAATTCATCAACATTAAATGGCTTGGTCATATATGCATCGGCTCCCTGGCGTAATCCCCAGGAACGATCTAGTGGCGTATTCTTACTCGTTAAAAGAATGATAGGAATATGCCGACTCAGCTCTGAGTTCTTGAGCTTGCGACAGAGTTGGAAGCCATTCTGTTTGGGTAGCACTACATCCAACACAATACATTGTGGTCGCTCCCGGAAGACCTTCTCTACCGCCTCATCTCCATCAACCGCCGTTACAACTTCAAAACCGCTATTACGTAACGGCGTGGCAATCATCGTGAGTTCTGTAATGCTGTCATCGACAACTAGTACTTTTTGCCCAGGCATTCGAGTGTAACCTTTCTGATCGAGCTACATTTTTAACTATCATTCAGCAATCCTTGCGGCTTGTACACCTCTATAAGTGTACGATAGCGATAAAGTAGCTCTTAGAACCCCAGTTCGCTTTAGCCAATCCAATGGGAAATAATGGCTGTCCATATGATGAACTGGACTCCTCTGTCTCGTGTGCTTAGGCATAGTGATATGTTAGACCAAGACCTAGCCACGATAGCGTAAGCGGGGACGCATTCCCTCTTGCTGAACGGGAACACGCTCCTGCCAATTGACCAGATGCTTCTTGACGGTCTGGATCAACTCGTTTGCATCAAACGGCTTCGTGAGATATTCAGTCGAACCAGCCAGTCGCCCACGCATCTTGTCAAATATACCATCCTTCCCACTCAGCATAATAATGGGTATCTGTCGAAACTGCAAGTTTTTTCGTACTATCTGGCAAATATGGTACCCATCCATCCGTGGAAGTTGGATATCGAGTAAAATTAAAGCCGGCATTTCATCAGCAACAGAGGTTAATGCGCTTAATCCATCACTGGCGGTAATCACACGGATATGTTCTCGTTGCAATGTCATCTGTACAATTCTGCGTACCGTCGGACTATCATCTACAACCAATACTGTTGGTTCTACCATTTAGATCAACCTCCTTTGCGTCTCTGACGACCAAAATGGGTCTCCCGCTGGGCGCTGGGTTTCCCCCGCATTTCCACCATTTCCCGCCAACGCCCCATTCCAATTTTGCGGACCTTTAGCACTTTGCGTTGCGTCGCGTCCGCGCATCTGCACATTACGTTGCGCTCGGTAAATTTGATAGCGTTGTATTTCATTCTCGACCTCGGAAAGAAAGACTTTCCAAGCCAAGTTCAGTTGACGCCCCGTATGTGAGTTGCCCACTTCATCACGCAACATCATATCAAAGGACATCTGCAAAAAGGTATTCAACCCCTGCACAGCTTCCCAATAAAATTCCTCTAACTGCTCACCCTTCACAACTTTGTTAAGGGTCAGTATATCACTACAGTCGAGTAGGCCATTGATAAACGTGATTGTCTCCAAAATTGGATACTGCTGTCTGCCTAATGCCTGTAACTGGGGAGCAAAACGCCGCTCCAGGTAACGCACCACTTCAGCCGATGGCACCTGCCCACGTCCACGCAGGCTACGCGCATAATAGCCATGATGCACCAGTAAACCGTTGATACATTCCGTGAGTGTGATGATTAAGCCCAATAACAATAGTTCCGCTTGCGAGGTCTGGCGTTGCCGCACGAGCGTGTGCTGGCTCTTGATAATGATGTTCGAGAAGTCACGCTGTAGCTCGGACTCCAATGCCATGTCCACCACTTCAATCAATCTGAGTTCCAGCAAGCGCGTCATAATCCGTACAACGCGAGCTTCGGGGGTCATCAGCACCAGCGCAACCCCCTGGAGCGATACTTCACCATTCGAGAGACAGAGAACCTCGATGCTTTCCTGGTTCAAACCAAGATTGCGCACATCTTTATTGACTTCGGGCAGCCAGCGTGCTACCGTATTGCGCGTCATATTCGTGGCACCTTCGGCTACCACTTCTTCCCACTCATCTGCCTGCCGCAATGCCTCCAGCAACATCGAATCAACATCCAATGGGCGCATCTTGCCACCCATCGGAATTAATTGTCTAAGAAAGGTAAAACGCCCATTTACCCAGCGTAGCGCGTGGCTGATAGATTGCGTTATCGCAAATTCCAGACGACGCTGCATTTCTTCCGCACTCATCCAACCACGCTCAACCATTATGGCTAACATTACCTGCGGATCCCCTTGACCAAAATCACGAAGCATCTGAGCGCGTGGTGGATCAAGTTTGCCAATTAAGCAGAGCATACCAGGTAGGTCGGTGTACATTCCTCCCTCTTCATGTAATGCCACAATCTGCCCTCTACTCAAACTAATTGAGAGTGTTTCTGGGCCAGAATGCACAATTAACTTGCCAGTTTTCCCACTCAAGGCCAGCATTTTTAAGACGGATTGCAAACCTAATGTTTGCAGGTCTCCATCCATAATTCGATCTTGCTGCTCCATCGTTTTCCCTCTATCCGCTAATATCCGCTTATCTGCTCAGCCTGCTCGACTTGAGAATGTTTTCACACATTATCTATCGCCCGGAAAATTCCCATGCATAGAGGCACACCTCATCAGCGTCTCCATGTGCTTCGCAACGCATCAATGAGTCGCGCTATCATGCCTCTCGGTTGTCTCTGTTCATGTTATATTTGTAAGCAAGCCAGCCACCCCACTTTCTCCCACCCTCACCGCAACTTCCATACACCTGAAAACCCTTATGTATGAGTGTACAGTACCACAGCTTATTTTGGTATAAAAATTTTGCCAAAGTTATTAAGATTCTATTAAGATTTTACGCTTCCGCCTGCGTCCGAAAGACATAGCCAATCCCTGGTTCTGTCAGAATATAGTGTGGGCGCGATGGTTCCTTTTCTACCTTACGCCGCAACTGGCGCACATACACACGCAGATAATCCGCTTCCTCCCCATATTCCGGCCCCCAAACCGCACGTAATAGAGAACGATGCGTAAGTACCTTGCCAGCATCCTGCATCAATTGACGCAATAACTCAAATTCTAACGGGGTCAGGCGCACCTCCTGGCCCCCCGCACGCACCACACGCTGCTCGACATTCATGCGAATGTAGCCATCATCGCTCGATAACGTTATCGGCTGGTCCTCGGCTGTTGTCTCGCTTGCACCAAAGCGGCGCAAGCAGGCACGCACACGCGCCTGCAACTCATCGTTGCCAAACGGCTTGGTCAAATAATCATCCGCACCCAGGTCGAGGGCGCGAACTTTTTGCCGCTCGTCACTAATAGCCGAAAGAACGATGATCGGCACATTGGTGATTTCTCGCACCTCCGCACACACATCCAATCCATCCATATCGCCAGGGAGGCAAAGGTCCAGCAAGATCAAGTCAGGATGATGCAATTGCACCATCTCAACAGCTTGCCTCCCTTCACCAGCAACAAAGACCTCATATCCACTCATAAGCAGATTTCTGCGCAGGATACGTTGGATCGGTAATTCATCGTCCACAACAAGAATGCGCTTGTTTCTGGTCTTCATACATTAATCCTCCCCTGCCCTTGCTATCTTCCGCCTGTTACGCCGCTGCGGGGCTGCATCATCTACAACGCCATTACTTGCATCTAGCCGATGATACGTATGAACTGGTACAATAAAGGCAAAGCATGCACCCGTACTTTCCACTCGTCGTTCGATACTAACAACGCTCCCTGTGACATTCACGCAGGTGGGTACAGATTCAACCCAGATGTAACCTTGATGGGCCTCAATAATCCCTTTACAAATTGCCAAACTCAACTCATTGCCATCCGCATGAGTAGTATAAAAAGATTTGAAAACCGTGTCCCATTCCTGCTCCGGTATACCCTCTCCTTGATCGATCACACGCACACGTAACCATTGTGAAAGAGCAGGTATGTTTTGTATCTGCAATAACTGTTTGAGCGCGGTCTGCCCTAATGCCTCAGTGGGGAGCAGATCAATGATAATCGTAATAGTGCTACGCACGGGACTGGAACGTTCGGCATTTTCAATCAGACTGATAAAGACACGCTCTATTTGGCCAAAATCCATGAGGACAGGAGAAAGTTGCGGCTGCGTCAGCAAATGAACAGTATGACCAGTACGATTACGACTATTTTTCTCAATCGCGTTATTTACCACCTCAACCACATCACACCACTCTCTCTCCAATGATAACGCACCCATTTCGATGCGTGATAAGTCAACCAGATCATTGACCAGCACGGTTAGATGGTCGGTCTCGGTATCAATATCGGCCAGTATATCATGCCAATCCTGCGTATCCCATACTACCCCCTCTTGTAGCAGACCCGTCACCGCCGTTTTAATCGTCGTTAAAGGTGTGCGTAGATCATGTGAAACGGCAGAGAGGAGCGCGGAACGGTGTTGCTCTTCGCGCACCTGCTCAGTCACGTCACTGATACGCAAGGCCCGTCCAACCAATTGCCCCGACTTATCGCGTAACGGATAGCTCATCAGTTGATAATGACGGTCTGTAGAAATATCATGCTGGCGCAATGAACGACGACCGCGCTGCTTCGTCAAACGGCCAAATGTCTCTTGATGATGCTTGAGCGTCTCTCCTGGCTGCTGCGACAGCGTTGAAACGGCCAGATTACCAGCATTATCAACAACAAGCGGCTGTAGTGCCAGCACACAACGCAACACCTGCTGGTGATTTTCGCCACTCGCAACATCATAGAAATATTGCCGCACCGCGCTAGCATTGCGAGTACGTGGTAATAGTTCAGCGAAGACCTGTTCAAGCGAGAGTGAAGGCATATCCTCTACCTGGCTCATCGAGATACCAGAGAGTGCCTCAGCAGTAGGGTTCATATATACGAAGTTGCCTTCAAGGTCCGTCATAAACCATGCATCTCTCACCCCACCGGTAGACTCAGTGAGTTGCATGAGTAGCTCGCTCAGTTCGCCTAACATACCGGCGCGTCGTAGTGCTGCCTCGGTACGACGCGCAAGCCAGGAAAGCGTGTCATTTAACAACACTGGTGCTGTAGCAAATTCTTGCATCTCTTCCGCATAGCTGTTACTAGATATTTTCTGGTAGTCCTCGACTCCACTACTTGCCAGCGACATCAATGCTCGCTCGTCACGAGTCAGTAGATAACGACTGACAAAGCGCAATAGAGTGCCGAAACTCACGCCAAAGAGATGTTGCGCCTCATCCTGCACTTGCTCTAAAAGCGTCAGCAATTCAGCAGGCGCGGATACGGTCAACTTGCCTTTGCCAGCAGCAGCACGCTCCAGGCGTTCAATAATTTCTTGAAAATGACTGCGTTGCTGTAACGTATCCAACAACTGGCTATTATGGAATGCAAGTGTGGCCTGATTGGCAAACAGAGAGAGAATATCTACTTTGAGAGGAGTAAAACCACCTGCTTCGGGTGAGCCGATCAATAGCACACCATAAATTGCCGAACCAGAGATCAATGGATAACAATAAATAGAACGCATACCCATTTTTGAGAAAAATATAACATTGGCGGGAAAACGCTCATCCTGCGCGATATCTTGTGAAGCATTAGGTTGCTTACTAATAAATGTGTTACCGATAATGCACCGGCTGTGTACAGGATAGCAGTCATATAAAATATGGGCCAAATTATCAGCTTGCAAACCTTCTTGCACGGCCAGATGCATATGCCCATCAGTAATATCCATCGTGACAATCGCTGATGCAACGCCTAATGATTGCGCAATGCCCACTACAATCTGGCGTAAAATGGCTTCCTGGTCAACCACTTCCTGCGTTAATGCTGTCGAGACATTTTTGAGCGCCTCGCGCTGGCGATCTTGAATTTCAGCACTTCCACCCGATTGCGCACCTTCGATAGCCGTAGCAATCACCGGGGCAACTGCCTCGACCAGTCGTTGCACTTTTTTGTTGGCATAAATACCTACATCAACACAGCCGAGTTCCAGCGTACCCAGCACCCGATCTTCCACTTTAAGCGGCGCAATCAACGTCGAACGCACTTGCGGGAAACCACTGAGCGCATCACCACACTCAGCCGGCAAACCGTTGATGCCCTCCGCGTAGTCGCATGTTACCAGTTCCGGCGTGCGCAAAACCTGGGATAGCATCGAATCATTTAATGGATGCTGATGATAATTTGTATGCCAGTGCGCAATATGGGCATTTACCTCATCCCACGTCCTG
>JAJZEJ010000664.1 GCA_021828635.1 Chloroflexota bacterium | reverse complement strand
CGGCCATAGGAAGTTATTCCAGAAACCAATGAAGGTGAAGAGGCCCAATACCCCTAGTGCAGATTTGGATAACGGCAGGATAATATCCCAGAGGATGCGTAAGCGGGATGCGCCATCAATCAGTGCTGACTCCTCCAGTTCGATAGGAATTGTTTTGAAGAATTGCCGTAACAGGAAGGTGCCAAAAGCTGTGAAGGCAACGGGCAAAATCAGCGCCTGGTACGAGTTGGTCCAGCCCAGATATTTGATGAGTAGAAATTCTGGAATGACAAGCACAGCCTGCGGCACGATCAAAGTACCGAGATAGGCGATGAAGATACCCTCGCGCCCGGCGAAATGCAAGCGTGCGAAGGCATAGGCAGCCAAACTGGATGTAATCAAAACGAGGAGCGTGCCGATACCCGCGACGAGCAACGAATTGACGATAAAGCGTCCGAAAGGCAGGTAGGTCCAGACAGCAGAGAAGTTTTGCCACTGAATAGGGTTGGGCAGCAGAGCTGGTGGAAAAAGAAAGACTTGCGCGTTCGGCTTGAGCGCCGTGTCCAGCATCCACAGAAAGGGGAACAGCACGATGAACGCGACAATGATGAGCAGAGTATGGGAAACGATACTACCTACTCCAACACGTGCTTTTGGCGTATTAACAGCTATTTCAGACTTCATAATAGACCCACCTTTTCTGAAGAGCGAACTGTAGTAGCGTGACAAGCATTATCAGCACAAATAGGACGCTTGAGATTGTCGCGGCGTAGCCCATGTGAAAGTAGACGAAACCATTTTGGTAGGTGTAGAACACAAGCGTGGTTGTATCCGTTCCTGGTCCGCCAGCCGTCAAAATGTAAACCTGATCGAAAACCTGAAACGAGGTAATCAGCGTTAAGACGAGGCCGAAAAAGAGCGAGGGTGAGAGTAGCGGCAACGTAATACTAAAGAAGCGTTGCCAACGTTGTGCGCCATCGATGGCCGCCGCCTCATAAAGATGTTGTGGAATAGCCTGGATGCCCGCCGAGAAGACCAGCATATTATAACCAAAGCCGTACCATAGCGACATGATAATAACGGCTGGCATGGCCCAGGTATTCGATCCCAGCCAGTTCGGACCGTGAATGTGTAAGAAGGCATAGAGCAATTGGTTAATGATGCCGTTCTGATCGTACATGAGCATCCAGACCAGTGAGACACCGACAGCAGGTGTTATGACGGGAAGAAACATAATGATGCGAAACAGATTTTTCCCACGAATGTTTCCCGATAGCCAGACGGCGATGCCCAGTGAAAGTACGATGTTCAATGGGACGTACCCGAAAACAAAGTAGAGTGTGTTGATCAGAATTTGATGAAATACCGGGTCTTGTGTGAAGAGAATCACGTAGTTGTTCAACCCGGCGAAGGTTGGCGTCGTGAGCAGAGACCAACGAAAGAAACTTAGTCCAAAGGCGGCGACGAGCGAGAACAGAGTGAAAAACAGGAAGCCAATCATATTTGGCGCAAGAAAGAGATAGGCGATGCCCTGTTCTCTCCACTTTAAGCGACGCATGCGCCGCCCCAGTGTGACATCGCGTGCATGAACATTATCTTCCAAGACTGCCTGGCCTGCCTGGTTGACCGCGACCCTGTTTGCATCAGGCTTTTTAAGCATCATCTTTTCCCCCTGGTAGGGACGTAATTCATCGAGCCTTGTAAGCCCTAAACGAGGTTTTTACATTTCGTTGGGGCTTCAAGGCGTGATGAATTACGTCCCTACATATCTTCTTTACTGACTATTGGCCTGAGTCTGCGTGTTCTTTAGGGCTGTCGCGGCTGATAGCTGGCCGTCAAGAACTTGCAAACCATACTGCGTCATCAGGGTATCCACCTCGTTCCAGTTCGCTGTGGTTATATAGGGAACAGCAGTCGCCAGGGTCTGGTTCATGGCAGCCTGAGCGCCAGGAACGGCGTTCTGATACCAATAAGTTTGCTGCGCTGTGCGAGCCGAGAACGCTCTGCCCGCGCCTGCCAGGTATTGCTCGGCATTCACACCGGTGAGAACGCTGATAGCCTTCCAGTCATCGGCCTGATGCTGAGATGTGGTAGAGATACCAAAGCCAGAACCCGCTTCCATCGTGATGGAACCTTGCGACCCTGTCGGCATGGGCGAGACACCAAACTGGAATTTGGCATCGGCCTTGTCGTTAATCAAGTCCCACGGACCATCAATATACATTCCAATATTGCCGGCCTGCCAGAGCGATTGCGTATTCAATGCCTCGGTGGCCGTGATCGTCGGCGAGACATGGTACTGGTAGACTAACTTGGCATAATTCTGGAATGCCGCGGCTAGCTGTGGATTAGTTAGATCAAGCTGCCCGCTTGATGTCAGGTAGTTCGCACCAGAAGAGAGCGCGAAGGGTATCCAGGAGTCCGGGAATGGCGAGGCGACGAAACCATAATCGTTGCCATGCGTCATCATCTGTGCATCCTGCAAGAACTGCGCGTATGTCCAACCGGCGGTAGGCAGAGGCACATGATATTTCTGGAACAGGTCTTTGTTGTAGAAAATCATGTACGGGCCAAAGTCATAGGGCAGAGCGCGGATGGTACCCTGATAGGTCAGACCTTTGACGATCCCTGTGTTAAAGGAAGAGATGTCAAAGTTGTTCTTCTGGATGAGCGAATTTAAGGGCAGGAAACTACTGGCAAAACCAGGCGTATGCTGGCTCTGCAACGAAACAATGTCGGGGAGATTGCCGCTGGCAGCTTCACTCTCCAGCTTCGTCCAGTATTCAGGGAAGGTCGTGGTTTCAAATTTGATATGAATCCACGGGTACTGCTTGGTGACGAGACCAGCATCATACTCCCATGCTTGCACTTCCTGGTTCGAGCCGGTCCACATAAACCAGGTCAGTGTCACTGGCTGGGTACTGTTGCTGTTCCCGCCAGATGAAGATGGTTGTGCTGTACCACAACCGGCCAGAATGACACTAAACAACACAAATAAGCATCCAAAGGTACGAAGGACGGTTTGTCTTGACAGCATAATCTGCCTCCTTAGTCAACGCTGAACTTGTAGTGACGATAAGACACTGTGTCAATGAATACCGTTACAATCAGGCGGTGATACCTTTAGCACCGCGTTGGCTTTAGTCCAATTAAAAAATCTATCCCTGTGATCCCTCTAGTCTATCCCTTTCTCTTGAAAACCTTTTCACAAAAGAAGGGTACATAAAATATTTGCGTTTGTCAAGGGGAAAAGTGGCGAAATTCTGAAACTGGTCAGTAACAAGGTCGGGCGACCGCAAGGATACGCCCTTATAATGGTATAATACTGCTAAAACCCGTTTTCATTGTAGGGACGCATCCTTGCGGTCGCCCGACCTTGCTTTTTCGTTTCCCTTGACAAAACATCTCCCGGCATTTTATAGTTGATATAGTAAATGGATTTCACAGCCAGCCAGCGCAATAATGTGAAATCATTTTCATAATTATGGGGAGAGGACAGTAGCTTATGGCAAATATTCAGGAGGTGGCGAAACAAGCGGGTGTCTCTATCTCGACTGTCTCGCGTGTTCTCAATGGCACGGCCCGTGTCAATGACGAGGTCAAAGAGCGAGTGTACGAGGCTATTCAGAAACTAGACTACCGACCGAGCCGCGCTGCACGCTCATTACGAGCAAACTCCTCCACAATTATCGGCCTGTTGATCTCCGATCTCCAGAACCCGTTCTTCATGGAGATCATTAAAGGGGTTGAGGATACAGCACAACGCAACGGGTATAGCGTTATTTTATGCAATTCAGATGAGGATGCGTTGCGAGAACAACGTTATCTTGAGGTACTGTTTGATGAGCGCGTGGCCGGCGCAATCATCGTGCCAACGCACGAGCAGCTTCAAGGTCTCAGGCGCTTCCAAGAGCATAACATTCCAATTGTGGCGTTAGATCGCCGCATTAAAGATACCAGCATTGATGCCGTGTTAGCTAATAATGTGCGTGGCGCAAGTGAAGCAGTCACGCACCTGATTGAGAACGGCTATCGGCGCATCGGCGTGATTAGTGGTCCCAAGTCAACTACGACGGGCCGCGAACGCCTGGAAGGCTATCGGCAGGCACTACACCAGGCCGGTATTACGCCTGATCCAGCACTCGAACGCTGCGGACCTTATAAAGCCGAGGCCGGTCGGCATCTCGCCGAATCCCTGCTTCATCTTGACCCACCTATTGATGCACTATTCGCGTGCTATAATATGGTGACGTTAGGGGCT
This sequence comes from Chloroflexota bacterium, assembly GCA_021828635.1. Next base: position 4,319 of record JAJZEJ010000664.1, on the reverse strand, counting down.
ATGGATGCGCTCCATGCCCACAATCTGCGGATACCTGATGACATTGCGTTGGTCGGCTATGACGAGATGCCCTGGGCCTCGCTAGGTGCTATTTCTCTAACTACTGTTGTCCAACCGGCCTATGAGATGGGCAGTAGCGCCGCGCTACGTCTCTTCCAACGCCTACAAAATCATGGCGAATTTACCCGACAAGAAATCATTCTCACACCAACGTTACGTATCCGCGGCTCTTCCCAGCCACGTATAACCCATATGATAGCGCCTTCGTAGGGACCGGTTCACCGCATCCGTGCCTGGGCATGATAGGTACTTGGGCAAGACAGATGCGATCAATCGGTCTCTACACAGCATGTGTTAGATGTCCTTATAGTATGTGCATGGAACAAAAAAGGAGAAGATAGATGCAGAATATTAGTCAACGTCCTGCTACAGCGAGTGGCACATTCACCATCGGTGGTGATTTAACAGTGTATCGCCTGGGTTTCGGTGCGATGCGTATCACGGGCGAAGGTGTTTGGGGACCACCAAAGAATAAACAGGAGAGTATCGCGGTGTTGCGCCGCGCTCTGGATCTGGGTGTCAATTTTATTGATACCGCCGACTCTTATGGACCAAACGTGAGCGAAGAGCTAATCGCTGAGGCACTCTATCCCTATCCACAGGGGCTGGTCATTACCACAAAAGGGGGATTGTTGCGGCCAGGCCCAGGCATCTGGGATCGTGATGGTCGCCCAGAACAGCTGCGGAACGCGCTAGAGGGTAGTTTGCGCCGTCTGCGTGTTGAGCGTATCGACATCTACCAGTACCATCGTGTGGACCCCAATGTACCGTTGGAAGATTCAATGAGCGAACTGGCACGTCTGCAACAGGAGGGTAAGATTCATCATGTAGCGATCTCCAATGTCGATGCCGATCAGCTTGCACAAGCACGTAAGATTGTTCCCATCGTCACCGTGCAGAACCGCTATAACCTGGCCGATCACGAGTCAGAGCAGATGGTTGACATTTGTGAGCGCGAGAATATCGGCTTCATTCCCTGGGCTCCATTAGGTGGCCCATCAGGCGGTGGCTCGCCCACCTCCAACGATGCACTCAGCCAGATTGCCAAACGCCACAACGCCACGCCGCATCAGATTGTCATCGCCTGGCTACTCAAACGCTCAAAGGTCATGTTACCCATCCCTGGTACTGCTTCACTCAAGCACCTGGAAGAGAACGTCGCCAGCGCCACTATCCAGTTGAGCGACGAGGAGTTCAATTCACTGCGGTAAAAAAACAATTACCGGCATGGAGGAATGTTGATGATTACAATGCCGATTATTGACGCGCATGTTCATTTATGGAACCCACAACGTTTCTCTATGCCCTGGCTGGATAGTGTTCCTACGCTCAAACAAGCCTATGAATTGAAACAATATCAGGAGCAGAGCGCGGGTATACCAATAGAAGGTATTGTGTATATCGAGGTGGATGTTGCACCACACGAAGCGTTACGTGAGGCAGAATGGATTGCTGGACAGGCGAAGCGGCATCCCCTCATTCAAGGTATCGTCGCGGCAGCACAGGTTGAGGATGAGGAACATCTGCATACTTACCTTGATGCGCTGGTTGCGCTCGGCCCACGCATCAAGGGTGTGCGGCGCAATCTTCAAAGTGAGCAAAGACCCGGTTTCTGCTTGCAACCGGCCTTCGTTCAGGGTGTACAACTGTTAGCTGACTATCATCTTTCATTCGATATTTGTATCACCCACAACCAGTTGCCCGATAGTATCGAGCTGGTACGTCGTTGTTCCCAAACAAGCTTTATTCTTGATCACCTGGGCAAGCCAGCTATCCGTGATGGTCAACTCGACCCCTGGCGCGAGCATATCAGCGCACTGGCGGCGTTGCCCAATGTGGCCTGTAAGCTGAGCGGCATGGTGACAGAGGCCGATCATCAGCACTGGACGGCGGAGAATCTGACCCCCTATATCACGCATATCCTCACTGCTTTTGGCGAAGAGCGGGTGCTATTTGGCGGCGATTGGCCCGTGCTGCTACTCGCCAGTACCTACTCGCGCTGGGTCCATGTACTCGACGAGGCTACCTCAGCACTTTCAATCGAAGCGAAACACAAGCTCTGGGGCAAAAACGCACGCCGCATTTATCATCTGCCAACTGTGTAGGAACCGACGATGAGAGTCGGAAACTTTTTCGCGTTGGTTCTTGCGTCTCTGCTCAGTATGTACTATACTATTGTTAGAAAGTAAGAATAAGTAAGTACAGAGAGAGGTTAGAGATGGAGATACAGAACAACATGGATCTGAGCGATGATGAGATTGCAGCATGGCCGCTCAGGCGCGTGGGCTTACGTGTACAAGACATGGCAAGTAGCATCGAATATTATACCCGCTTGGGACTTTTTATTGTTAGCGACGAGCGGGAACAAGGCAATGGTGATGTGGGTATGGGCGTCGCTGGACGGGAATTGGTGCATCTGCGCACCTTGCCAGGAGGCCGACCCAGGCCAGCACACACGGCGGGCCTTTATCATTTTGCCTTGCTGGTTGGCGACGAAGCAGAATTAGGCTCGTTTTTACAGCACTGCATCAATCAGCGCATTCCGCTCGATGGAGCTTCAGATCATCTGGTAAGCCAAGCACTCTATCTGAGTGACCCGGAGGGCAACGGCATCGAAGTATATGCTGATCGCCCGCGCTCGCAATGGAGTTACCCGAACGGGCAACTTTCGATGGGAACGTTACAGCTCAATGCACAGGCACTGCTCAAGCAGGCGCACGATTTTAGCGGTTTTTCCGCCCGTCTGCGGCTCGGACACATGCATCTTAATGTCGGCAACCTTGAACGCAGCTTGCCCTTCTATCAGGAACTCGGCATGCAACTGATGATCAGCATCCCTGGTCAGGCCAATTTCCTCTCGTGGGACGGCTACCATCACCATCTAGGCGAGAACCTCTGGAATGGTCGCAACGTCGCCCCCGTCGCTCCCGATGTTTACGGACTAGACTTCTTCGAGATACACCGGCCAGAACGTAGTTCAGTGACATTATATGATGTGGATGGCGTTTCCGTGCGAATGGTGTAGACAATTCTTTTACAAAAATACTCCTCGTTGTGATAAAATATCAACAACCTCAACAGCTTGGACTGTGGTCGGTAAGCCTGCATACGCAATCAATTATCAGGCTGGGATGGTAAAAAAGACGGTTTTTCGAGGAGGCACTATGGAACAAGCGCATACATCACCATTTGAGGCTATCAAACACACACGAGAGGATGGTAGCGAGTACTGGAGCGGACGTGATCTGGCACGTATATTGCAATACGATAATTATCGCAACTTCCAAAAGGTTGTCGAAAAGGCCAAGATAGCATGTAAACAAAGCTCTCAAGCCATTTCAGATCATATCGTCGATGTCAACGATATGATCACCGTTGGCAAAGGAGCCAGGAGAAAACTCTCTGATATGCATCTATCACGCTACTTCTGTTACCTCATCGTACAGAATGCTGATCCAGAAAAGCCTATTGTGGCCCTGGGTCAGACCTATTTTGCCGTGCAGACGCGCCGCCAGGAAATTGAGGATGAGCTGCGGGCCTTGCCAGAAAACCAGCAACGCCTAGTGCGCCGTGAGCAGATGGCTATTTTGAACAAGCAGTTGGCTGATGCAGCTCAACGCGCCGGAGTGGTACAGCCCTTCGACTTCGCCATCTTTCAAGACCATGGCTATGCAGGGCTTTATGGTGGCCTTTCGGCACGAGCAATTCACGCACGTAAACAACTTCCATCAGGAGAAGAAATTCTTGATTGGATGAACAGTGATGAACTGGCCGCCAACGCATTCAGAGCCTCGCTCACCAGACAAAAGATTGATCGTGAAGCCATCACAAGCAAAGACGACGCCAATGAAGCACACCATGAGATGGGTGCGCTGGTGCGCAAAACCATCCAAGATGCAGGAGCAACGTTACCAGAGGATATGCCCACTCCCGCTAAAAGTATCCAGGAGATAGAGCGCGAAGAGCAGAAACGCCTGGCGCGACAACACCAGCCACTGCTCTTTAACGAGTGAAAAGTGAAAAGCGTGTCTTTAGCCTCAATCCTGCACCACAAAAACGTGCAGTGTACGCGGGCCATGCACGCCCTCGACGCGGCTCAGTTCGATGTCACTAGTCGCCGAGGGACCGGAAATTAGCGTGATGGGACTCGTAGCATGTTCTGCAAGTTGCGCGACGGCCTCTGGTACCAGCCCTACCACTTGTTTGGCATACACAACGCACAGGTGCAGATCGGGAACTAGCGAGAGGGTGCGGCGTCC
>JAJZEJ010000858.1 GCA_021828635.1 Chloroflexota bacterium | reverse complement strand
GCCATCAAGGTTTTTGCGGGCAAAAAGCCAGGGGAAAGAGATAAGCAGTGCGCCACCAAGCCCAACTTCGAGCAAGAGTAGATGATAGCGCGGAAACATAGGGCTAATCAGGAAAAGCAGACTGAGGCCGAAACTGATCCAGATAAGGGGACGATAACCAGCATGCAATAGCATCGTATAGAGTTCAAGTGTGCATAAAACAACCACGAGGACGGTCGCCGCGAAGGAGATCCAGCCACCGAACCAGACAAAAAATAGGACAATAGGTATAGCGATAAGAGCAGTAATCCAACGTTGAGCCACTGAGGACGGCGGCTTTGGCTGCTCTGGCTGCGCATCTAGCTGTATATTCGATTGACTGGCTGGTTGCAAACGCTTGACTCCCCATGCTGTGTGGCAGGGAACGAGATTTATCAGAATGGGCGTGATAAATCACGCCCCTACGTTGCACGTTTTTTATGGCGTTGGGGAAACAGAAAGTTTGCCGAAGCGGCGCTGGCGCTGGCGATAACTCTCTAGCGCGGCCATCAGGTCTTCACGTCCAAAATCCGGCCAGAGCGTGGGTGTTGCGTAGTACTCGCTATAGGCCGATTGCCACAGGAGGAAGTTGCTAACACGCATCTCACCAGCAGTGCGAATTACCAGATCGGGATCGGGCAGATCGCGGGTATAGAGATACGAGGCAATCAACTCTTCTGTGATAGTATCAGGAGTGCGCCCATCGGCAATAATCTGGCGGATAGCATCCACCAGTTCTGCTCGCCCACCATAGTTAAAGCAGACATTCAGGCCGATACGGGTATTGTTGCGTGTTAGTTCCAATGAGTCCCGCACAGCCTTTTGAATATCGGGTGAAAGGTCTTGTAAACGACCAAGATGACGCAGACGCACCCCATCGCGGTGTAACTTCTCCAGGTCCGAGCGAATGGTCTCCCAGAAGAGACGCATCAAGCCATCAACTTCGGCGCGGGGTCGTCCCCAATTCTCGGTAGAAAAAGCATACACACTCAGCATATCAATGTTTTCATCAGATGCACACTCGACGACCCGGCGCAAGGCACTGACACCAGCTTTGTGACCTGCCAGGCGTGGTAGGTGACGGCGCGTAGCCCAGCGCCCATTGCCATCCATAATAATGGCGATATGGCGCGGCGTGCCAGGTTCGCAAGCTTGCATCGCTTGTTGCTCAGACGTAACGGGCGTCGTCTGCTGCGAAATGTTCTCTTTTCCCTGCCTGGAAAAGAGATTTTCGATCTTGGCCAACGTTAGACCTCCAAAATCTCCTGTTCCTTTGACTTACCAACCTTGTCCATCTCATCGATGTAGCGGTCGGTGAGCTTCTGTAGCCGCTCAGTGCTACGCTTCAGCTCGTCTTCGGACACTTCTTTTTTCTTTTCACGGTCACGCAATTTATCCTGCACATCGCGCCGCACGTTGCGTACCGCGATCTTGTGTTCATCCATCTTCTTATGAAGGGACTTCACCAGATCACGACGACGCTCTTCCGTCATCGGCGGGATATTCAGACGAATGACCTGTCCATCATTATTGGGGTTGATGCCCAGGTCAGATTTCTGAATCGCCTTCTCAATATCAGGCAGCATTTTTCGATCCCAGGGCTGAATTACCAGCAGGCGTGCCTCCGGCACTGAGATAGACGCTACCTGGTTAATTGGTGTTGGCGTACCATAGTAGTCTACCTGAATACGCTCCACCAGGGCTGAACTGGCGCGACCGGTACGGATGGCCGCGAGGTCTGATTTAAGCGTCTCGACGGCTTTTTGCATGCGTCGCTCTGCATCCGCAAATAAATCTGCTGTCATACGAACTCTACTCCCTATTTTCTACGGATGGGCTTCTGTGTCCATCTATCCTATCTGGACACTCCTCTTAACACCCACACCCTTAAAACGGGACGTGACAACATAGTGCATACAATCTGCACCATCACAGGGATTCGTTCACGTCTGAAACGAGTGTACCACACTTTTCACCGCGTACAATGGACTCCAATGCGCCTTGTTGACGCAAGTTGAAGACAATGATCGGCATGTGGTTATCTTTACACAGCGAAATAGCCGTGCTATCCATCACTCGCAATCCCATATTCAATGCCCGCATGTAGCTCAACTGCTCGAACTTATGCGCATTAGGATTGCGTTTGGGATCGTCGTCATAGATACCATCGACCTGCGTGGCCTTAATTAAGACCTGCGCATTCAGTTCAACGGAACGCAACGCAGCTGCGGTATCAGTTGTAAAAAACGGATTACCACTGCCAGCCGCTAAAATGACGACACGCCCCTTCTCCAGATGACGTACAGCGCGACGCCGAATAAACGGCTCCGCGACTGGGGGCATCTCGATGGCGGTTTGAACCCGCGTGACCATGCCAAGCTTCTCCATCGCATCCTGCATGACCAGCGAGTTCATAACTGTTGCCAGCATACCGACATAATCGGCGGTAGCTCGATCTATACCAGTCGCGGCTGCATCGGCCCCACGCCACATATTGCCGCCACCGATGACGACGGCAATTTCAACCCCCAATTCATGCACACGCTGCACTTCACCAGCGATACGCCGCACTGTCTCCGCGTCAATACCAGAACCACCCTGCGGACCAAGCGCCTCTCCACTCATCTTGAGCAGTATACGCTGATATTTTAGATCGGCTACCATGCTAACAAAACCATCCTTTGTCGATTAAATCGCTTGCTCCCCACACGCCTACTCGCCCAGCTTAAAACGGCTGAAGCGACGCAGGACAATATTTTCGCCTGTTTCAGCGATGACTTTACGTACCAGGTCGCCAACAGTAATTGCATCATCTTTGACCCAGGGCTGCATCAACAGTACCTCTGTGGCCAGAGCTTTCTTGAGTTTTCCATCAACGGCAACTGCACGCTTATCCTCAGCCACACGCGCCATTGAAGGGTCTTCCAGAATCTTTTGCTTCTCCGCCTCGATGACTTCAGCCGGAACATCCTCGTAATTGATATACTTGGGAGCCATACCCGCGATTTGCAGAGCCAGTTCGCTCGCCAGTGTACGGAAAGACTCGCTACGTGCCACAAAGTCGGTGCTACAATTCAACTCCAGCAACACACCCACACTATGATTGTGATGCACATACGAGAAGACACCTCCCTCGCGTGTCTCACGATTGGCGGAGATCATCTTTTCCGCCTTCTTATCACGACGGGCCTCCAGGTATTTGACGGCCTCATCCCAGTTCTTCGACTCTTCCAGCGCCTTCTTGCAATCCGCGAAGGTCGCGCCGGTCTCTCCACGCAACTTCTTCACATCAGTAGCAGTTGCATTCATGCTCTCGTTCTCCTCATTGTTCTTGATGTATCATACTAAAAGAACAGTGACACTACAATGATCACTGTCCACCTTTTTTGGTCCTTGAGTGCTTGACAAACCACTTTTCCCTTGCTAGAAGGATATCTACCAGCTAAGAGGGACAGTCTATCGCACAGGAAGAAGCGGGAGGTGGACACATCATGTGCCGCTTGCCTCCCGCCTGTAGGTCTAACCTGGATTTATAGGGCTTCCCTCGCTACCAGTTCTGGCTCGGCTGCGGCAGGAGCGGCAGCAGGTTCAGCAGCAACGACTGCGGCAACAGGTTCGCTTTCGGTCACGGGTACAGCAGGTTCAACATGCTCAACATGCTCAGCACCAGTTTCACCTGTGGTTTCGGCCTCGGTACTGATTGTCATCGGCTCCTCGGCCTCACTGCCCTCGGTATCTTTCTGACGGGCTTCCAGTTCGCGGCGACCCTCTACGGCTGCATCCGCGATCTTGGCACATAACAAGCGCACGGCGCGAATAGCGTCATCGTTGGCCGGAATAGGGTAATCCATCTCGTCGGGGTCGCAGTTGGTGTCGGCCAGGGCGATGATCGGAATATCCAGACGCAGCGCCTCCATGACGGCGGTACGCTCTTTGCGCGTATCAATGATAAAAATGGCACCAGGCAAGCGGCGCATGTCTTTGATACCACCCAGGATGCGTTCCAGGCGTGTAATATCATCCTGCAAATGTTGCGCTTCCTTCTTGGGCAGGCGCTCGAACTCACCCCGGTCGCGGCGAGCTTCCAGTTCACGCAGGTAGGTGATGCGAGCCTGGATGGTCTTGTAGTTGGTCAGCATACCACCAAGCCAACGCTGGTTGACATAATACATGCCGCAACGTTTGGCCTCTTCCGAGACCGCTTCCTGAGCCTGTTTCTTGGTGCCGACGAAGAGCAATGTCTCACCGTTCGCTACCAACTGCTCGACGAACTTATAGGCTTCGTTCAAACGTGTGACCGTCTGCTGAAGGTCGATAATATGAATACCATTGCGGTCCATGAAGATGAACTGCTGCATCTTGGGGTTCCAGCGACGGGTCTGGTGTCCGAAGTGAACACCAGCCTCTAAAAGCTGTTTCATTGAAATGACGTTAGCCAAAAGAAAATCCTCCCTTGTACCTCCGCTCTCTGCCTGGAATTAGCGTTCGGGTCCCCAGGTATGTTCTCTTCTCGTCAGACTGCGTAACGGACCCCAGGGGATACGCTGGTCAGAGAGCGTGTGTAATTGTGTATTGATCACTCTGTGATGTGCGCTGATCGTCCTTTACTCACTAAGCACGAAACGACCTTCTGCTAAGTCGCAAGTATAGCATAGTGCGACTCAAGACGCAAGAAATTACAACGAAAATCTGTATTATTATAACAATGGTGATTGCGGCCTATCTTCCCGCGTCACCCGCTCATACTCGACGTAAGAATACACCAGCAGAATCACGATCACTGCAATCAATGCACCCATCACACCCCAGAAGCGTAGAGCAGGGATGAAGCTGGTCACAAGGCCGACCAGACCGGCCAGCACGAAGAGCCAGCCACCTAGCCGATGCGTGCGCTCCCAGACCGTCTCGTTTGCAATCGTCCAGGGCGTCCTGATACCGGCCCAGAAGTTGCGCCTCAGCTTGCCCATGTAGTTGCCGAGAACGATAAACAACACCGAGAGCGCCATATTCATCACAAAGGGTACGGCTATGGGAATGCCTAATGCGATAGCCGTCGTCACAATCTGGATGAGCAGCATGAAGAGTAGTATAGCAGCGATGATGAGATTGACGACTTTCATGTTCGCACGATTGCCACTACTACTAATATTCGGGCCAAGCCGAAGCAACACACGCAACAGCAGATAGATACCAATGCTCATCGCGGGAAACAGTATCATACTGACCCACTTGGGCGAGTAGCTATCGACACGCCCACTAATATTCCAGTGCGTCGGCACCATCGCGGGCAAAAAAGGATAGGTGACAAGTGCAATCAGTACCTGAATGACGATGATGGCGATGATCAGCGTATTTGTCATGCGATCTGGTTTTATGAGTGAGTTTTCTTCATCGTGTTCTGTAGGATTCATACAAAACTCCTGTTTATACATGAGATTATGGACGGCCATTCTCTGGCTCTATCTCGTCATTGCTTACAGTTTCACCAATATCATCTATACCACCCAACCAACCGACAATCTCAGTCAGCAAATCCTGGAAGACGGTGGTATTGAGCGAATAAACTTGATATTGTCCACGCCGCTCCACACGTACCAGATCGGCTAGTTTGAGAACCGTCAAATGGTGCGAAAGCGCGGTACGTCCCACTCCAGCATATTCGGCCAGTTCACCGGCAGTGCGTTCGCCACCACGCAAGTACTTCAGAATGCGCCGCCTCGTCGGGTCGGCAATCGCTTTATACGCCTCTTGCATTATACCCTAGACCTCTCCTGTTTGCATTCCATCCATCGTATCACGATTTTGTCAAAAATGTTCTCTGCTGTTACATCGTTCCTTATTTCCAGCGTGTTAGAATGACCTCGCGCTGGAATATGCGTGTCGCCAGCCAGATGGTCAGCACTGTGAGGATGAGTAAGACAAGAAAGACACTCAGGGCCAGCGTTATCCCCAGAAAGACAAAGCCTAGCAATTGACCATAAAACAGCACGAGAAACGGAATTACAACCCAGGCTGAAATTTGCTGCGCTGTCCGTGGATCATTCACACGCGAAGAGATGGCAACCATCGTGGCAACGGCGATGAGCGCCAGGAGCGGCGTCCACAGCAGAAAGATGATCAGCCAGGCAGGACTGATGATAGCAGCAAACACGTCGCTACTGAGAGAGAACAATGCTGCTGCACCAATGAAGCATATTCCACAGAACCATGTTAAAACAACAGAAGGGAGCAATGCAGCCAGACACTTGCCTACCAGCAATTCCCAGATATGCACTGGTGTAGCCAATAATGGTTCTAGTGTGCGACTCGTCTTCTCCCCGACGATACTGTAAGAGGCAATAATGCAGGGAATTATCGACGGAAGCAACACATAAAAAGTGGAGAACTCTTTACCTGCGAGAACCTGAAGCATCTCGTGGGACGATAAACCGGCGATTGCAACGGTCTTACCGATATTCATATTGCTCAGATTGACATGAATACCCAGACTCGTCACATAGAGTAACACTATCGGCAGCAATGCCAGTACGAGAAACGGAATAATGATGCTAAGCAATAATCCGCGCTGCTGGCGTATCTCCAGCCATTCTTTGCGTAAGATAAGCATACTATTCTGCATCGTTGAGATCCTCTCTTATCGCTGCGAAACCGTGGTTAACGACTGCGGCTGATTATTCTGCTCAGTACCAAGCAACTCTCGATAGACCTCTTCCAGAGAATGCGCCATTGGCTCGACTGCGCGTATCTGCGCTCCCGCCTCAACCAGTTGGCGCACCAGCAGAGGATTTTGCGCGTCGGGATCATCCAGCGCGATAGAGAGCGTGCTGTCATACGCACCCACGTCGTGTACAAAGCCAAGCGTTTGCACAACCTGTACCCATGCTGCCGCAGCGCCGACAACCCGTACCTGTGTGCCATTACCGAAAAGGCTCACACGCAAATTGTGAGGTGTATCAACACGCAAGAGCCGCGTGCGAAACATGCCGATGAGATCACATACTTCGTCTGCCTCTGGCAAGTTATGCGTGGTCAGAAAAATGGTTCGTCCCTCATTGCGCAAAACTTTGATGAAATCCAACACCACACGCGCCGCTTCTGGGTCTAAACCGGCAGTTGGTTCATCGAGAAAGACAATCTGTGGCTCGTGTAACAAAGCACGAGCAATGGCTACCTTCTGACGCATCCCTTTTGAGAAACCACTGACGCGCTCATCGCGCCGCTCCCATAAATCCAGCATACGCAAGTAGTGTTCAGCCTGCTGATTAGCACGTTGAGCCGAGAGGCCATAGAGACGAGCAAAAAAGACCAGATTTTCTACGGCAGTCAGACGCTCATATAGCCCCGGCGTCTCGGTCAGGATACCCGTTACACGCCGTATCTGCTCGTCTGCTTTGCCGAGTGTATAGCCAGCGACCAGCGCACTGCCGCTACTTGGAGCAATCAAGGCAGTTAACATACGTACAGTCGTTGTTTTACCTGCGCCATTTGGCCCCAGGAAACCGCAAACCGTGCCTACGGGAATAGTCAGCGTCAAATCGTCAACGGCTGTACGTTCGCCGAAAATGCGTGTCAAACCGTTTATCTCAATGGCATTTGTCATATTACACCTTCTTTTCCGCTATAGGTGCCGCGCTTATAGCAGCCAACTCAGGTTTGAGTTTGCCCGTGAAGATCAGCCAGAGCGCGAAGAGGATCATAGGCAACAGTCCCAGGATGCCGAGCGGCGCACCGATGAGGGAATCGCCTCGTGAGAGAAAAACCAACGCGAAACCGGCCTGCGCGTTGAGGGCCGCGTGCGCCAGCGTCGAGGGCCAGACGCTACCCGAACGGAAGCGTAACCAGGCGAAGATGCAACTAAGCGCCGTTGTGAAGACAATCATCATCAGGATGCCCAACCAGGGATGACCGGGATAGTTATAGGAATCCAGCACGATCAGCGGCGCGTGCCACAATCCCCAGATGACGCCGACAATCAAGGCAGCCCACACGCCGCCGAGCGGAGCCAGTTTTGGCAATAGATAGCCGCGCCAGCCAAACTCCTCGCCAAAGGTAGCAATCATATTAACAGGAATAGCGATGGTGAAAGCTAATACAGTCTGTGAGATGATGGAAATGGTTGCCAGACGTACAGGCGTCATGCCAGCCGGAAGCTTCTGTCCTTGAGCCTGCAATGCCTTCACCGTCACCTGCGCTAATACCTGTAAATTCGTGCTGAATGCCCAATGCTGATAACCAGAGAGCAACGCAACCAGGATGCCAGCGAACAACACGAGCGGCGGCACCACGTAAGCGGCCAGATACATCCACCAACCGCGCCGATTGCCGCGTGCGACCAGGCGCAGACCAGCATCGCCAAAGCCTTCATGCCGAATCAAGCGCACCAGCAACGCTGAAAGCGCCGGGCCAAACATGCCTGCGGCAGCGCGAATAGTAAATGGCACGCTGAGCGCACGCAAGCCAATGAAAATAGCCCAACTAATCGCAAAGGTCAAAAGCAAGTACAGACCAATACTGAGCCATGACACTTTCTACGTAATTTGAA
>JAJZEJ010000405.1 GCA_021828635.1 Chloroflexota bacterium | reverse complement strand
TGGGGAACACCTTGTCCACCTGAGCTAGAATATTGTCATCAATGGAACGATTCCAGTACCACAAGGTTAACTGAATCTTCCCACCGCTAGTCCCAGAACTGCATGCTGCCAGCCCCATTGCCAACAGGAGCAGCAGGAGAATACCAAGAGACAAAACGGGTTGCCCGCTCTTCGCGCGACGAGTAGAGAAATGGCCGCGTATTATACGCATGGTAAGCCTCTCTTCCTTGAAAAACGACTTTTATTTTCATACAGCGATGTATAGTGTACTGATAACAACCCGATGACCTGTTAGTCTTCTCTCCTTTCTTGTAATAAAGAAACTGTATAAATATGAACTACGAAACGTAGGGAGCAGTCGAGTGACGGATTATAATAGTTGGTGATGAAAGCATCACGGGTGTAACCGGTTTGCCTTCAATAGCTTGAAGCAACATCTCCACAGCTCTTGCCATTAGAGCGGTTTTATCGATTCTAATGGTGGTGAGAGGGGGGGATGTATAAGCTGCGATATTGATGTCGTCCATACCAATAATTGATAGGTCATGTGGCACGTGTAATCCTCGCTCCCATGCTGCCCGCATCACACCTATAGCCATGACATCGTTTGTAGCGAAGATTGCTGTAGGCGGTTCAGCGAGCGAAAGCAGAGTATCTCCAGCAATTCTGCCGCCCTCGAACATTCCATCAGCACCTACAATCAATGTTGGGTCCACGTCATAGCCAGCAGCTGCCATTGTCGTCAGGAAGCCTTGAGAGCGTTCATGATATATTTGCGGTTGGCCGTCGGCTTCGATGTGTGGAATAAGGCCAACCCGTTTATGCCCCGCTGACAAAAAATGCTGCGCCGCCAATTGCCCAGCCTGAAAAAAGTCGAAGGAGACCCTATAAGCTCCTTCCTCTTCTTCGGTCGGCTTATTATCTGTCGTGTTCTCGCGCAAACATAACACGAGAGGAAGCTGATCGTGTGTCACAGAGCGGATGGTTTGCAGAAGAAGATAATTGTGAACGACTAGCAAGCCATCAATGCGGCGCAGAATCAAGTCTTTCAGCAGTTGCGTGTCTAAATGATCGCCCCAAGGAATAGTTGTAGTGAGGACGCGCAACCCTGCCGCATAAGCGAAATGCTCAACTTCTGAGGAGTTTTCCGCGTAAAACGGATTATCCATACCTGGTACGATGAAACCAATCACACCTGTGCGTCCTTTAATCAGGCTACGAGCAACCAGATTGGGAGCGTATCCCAGGTCTTTGACGATCTGCAAAACACGCTCACGTGTGGCTATACTGACCGAACCTTTGCCAGAAAGCACATTGGAAACCGTGGTTGCAGTGACGCCAGCAACTTTAGCAATGTCATAAATAGTTGTCATCCACACCTCTCAAACAGGAGGTTAATCGATAAACTAACTCCTACTCAAGGATAACTTGTAATTTCCCAAAAGTCAACTGATTGATAAGGCCAATATGGTTGACAAATTTCGGCTAAGTTCTTACAATTACTTTCAATACTGCACATTTGTGAAATATTGCTTAGTTTGTGAAAATTGTCCGACAAAAGGATCGTATCCAATGCTACCAGAGAGTGATGACATCTATCTGCTTACAGAAGTGGCAAGCCTCTATTACGAAGAAAATTACACGCAGGAGCAGATTGCGAAGGTGATAGGCGTTTCGCGTTCAGGAGTCTCACGCCTCCTCACCCGTTCACGCGAATTAGGTTTGGTTGATATTCACGTACATCATCCTTTGCGTACCTCGGCCACGCTGCGCGAAGAATTGATGCAACAATTTGGCTTGTGTGATGCCCAGGTCTTACTGAGTAATGCGGCTGATGAATTAACACTTGGTCACGTGGGCATGCTTGCTGCTCGTTATACTGATCGCCGTATTCAGGAAAGCCAATCCAATGAGGCAAAGAGCGAGCCAGGAACACCTAAGCCAATCAAGACTATCGGTGTCTCGTGGGGTACATCTATGTTGGAGATGCTGAAAGCTCTCCGTCCACGCCGTCGTCTCCCTTTGAATATTATTCAGCTGATGGGAAGTGTTGATACCTCTTCTACACCCGATATTGATGGCCCCGAAATTGCACGTAGCCTCGCCGATGCTTACGGAGCGCATTGCTACTACCTGCATGCCCCACTACTAGTCGCTGATGGAATGGTGCGTGATGGTTTGCTGAAGGAGCGTGGCTTGCAGCGTGCGTTTCAGATGATGGAACAGATGGATATGGCCCTGGTTGGCATTGGTGGCGTCCATCCGGCTGCCTCTGGTCTCTTCCGTGCGGGCTATTTGGACGAGTATGAGCTACAGATGATTCGCAATCAGGGGGCGGTCGGAGACATTTGTGGTTGCTACTTTGATAGTGAGGGGCGGTTATGCGCGAAAGAACTCATCAATCGCACCATTACGATATCAATTGAAACACTCCGTAAGGTACCTCAAGTGATTGCGGTAGCAGCGGGAGTAGCGAAAGCGGAGGCCATCAGAGGTGCCTTACGCACTGGTGTTGTCAAGGTACTGATTACCGATGAATCGTGTGCGCATGCTGTTCTCAACAGTACATCCAACCGCAATGTGGTAAACGTATCAGGATAGCAAAGAGATGAGGGAAGGAAATGATGTCTACTTTACATGGTATTGCGGCTGCCGGAGGCATAGCCATTGGCCCTTGTATTCTTTACGATCCACAGCCGCCGCTGATTCCTCGAATTTCTATCACGGCTGAGACCGTCTCAGCCGAAAAAGAGCGGCTGGCAGAGGCCATTCATGCATCAATGGAAGAGATACGTCAGCTTCGTGACGTGATGATAGCGCGTGTCGGCAAGGCAGAGGCCGATATCTTTGATGCGCACCTGCTCATGCTAGAAGATGAGGCATTGCACGAAAGTGCTTACCAGCAAATTGAAGCAGAGCTAAAAAATGCGGCATGGGCTATATGGGATGCGGCAGAAGTGTTTGCACAGGCACTGACAGAACTGAGCGATAGTTACTTCCAGGCCCGCGCCGCCGATATTCATGATTTGCGCGTGCGCATTGTCTCGCACCTGCTGGATTCTCCAGGTCGGCGACTGCACCATATTCAAACTCCCGTTATCATCGCGGCTCGCGATCTCTTACCGTCCGATACCGCAGGACTCGATGCGACGCTGGTGCTAGGTCTTATCACGGAGCAGGGTGGGCCAACCTCACACACGGCCATTCTTGCACGCCAGATGGGCATTCCTGCTATCGTCGGCGTCTCCGGTCTGCTTGCTACGTTACATGCTAACGAGCCATCAACGCTTCACATTGCGCTGAATGGTACAACAGGGCATGTTGTCATCAATCCACATGAGCATACACGCGCCACCTACGAGCGTGATTTGCAGGAGTATCGTCGCCACCGGCAAGAACTGCAAAGAATGCGCCACTTGCCTGCCATCACTCCTGATAGTCTGACTATCGAACTTGCAGCCAACATTGGTCGTGAGCAAGATGCAAGCGTGGCGCTTGAGGCGGGCGCTTCTGGCATTGGGCTTTTCCGCACAGAGTTTCTCTTTCTAGATCGTAACACGCCTCCTGACGAGGAAGAACAATGTAGCGTCTACCGCAATGTGCTAGAAACCTTTGCCGACAAGACTGTTATCGTGCGCACGCTCGACATCGGCGGCGACAAAACTATTCCTTATCTTGATCTGGCCTTTGAGAGCAATCCTTTTCTCGGTCTACGTGGGATCAGGCTTTGCCTTGCCGAGCCTTATCAGCATCTTTTCCGCACACAACTGCGGGCGCTCTTGCGTGCTGCTGAGAGAAGCAAGGCCGCCCCTTGGCTCATGTTCCCCATGATCGATGATCTGCGCGAGTTTCGCCAAGCCAAAGCGTTCGTGCAAGAAACCGAGCGTGCGTTGTTGCAGGAAGGCTGCCTGAGCGGACCGGTTCTCTCTCGCATCCGTCTGGGCATCATGGTTGAAACACCAGCTGCTGCCCTGCTCACGGATATTCTGGCACGTGAGGTGAATTTTTTCAGTCTAGGCACGAATGATCTGACGCAGTATACGCTGGCAGCTGATCGTATGAATGCTCGTCTGGCAGAACTTCATCGGCCTTTCCATCCGGCTCTTATGCGTTCCATCGCTCACGTTGTCACAACGGCCCGTCAGCATCAGCGTTGGGTGGGCATATGTGGTGAGATGGCAGGCGACGCACGTGCTACCGCATTTCTGTTGGGCCTGGGTATCAACGAATTGAGCATGGACTCTTCCTCACTCAACGAGGTCAAGCATGTGATTCGGCATACTTCTCAAACGCAGGCGCAGGAGGTTGTTCAGCGTGTTCTTGCAGCCGAACACGCTCACGAGATTGAGCAGATTCTCATGAGTACACTCCCACACGAGGTCTAGCAAAGAAAATGCGAGCGGGTAGGAATCTCAGCTTTCCTGACCCGCTCGCACTTTCCTTGCTACATTTCAGGGAAATTACCCTCAATCAAACCAACAAGCGCCGCCACAGCCTCTTGCTCGTCTTCGCCAACCGCACTGATTTCTATCTCAGTATCCCGACTAATACCGAGCGTTAGAATGAGTACCATACTCTTCGCATTCACCGTTTTGCCTTTGCTGGATACAGAGATAGCACTTGTATATTGCTTGGCAAGCTTGACGAACTGCGCGGCGGGCCGCGCATGGAGACCGGCTTCGTGTCGTACCAGCATCGTTGCTTTTTGCATACTTGTTCTCCCTGGCATAAGCTCACAATCAAAGGAGCAGATAAGGATCCTCTAGAAGCATCTTGAGCGTGGATAGAAAACGACTCGCTGATGCGCCATCCAGCACACGATGATCCGCCGAGAGCGAAACCTTCATCATGGGACGTATCTCTAGCCGCTCGCCGTGTTCATCTTCAACCACCTGGCCACGTTTGGTTACTCTTCCCACGGCCAGAATGGCACTCTGGCCGGGAGGAATAATGGCGTGAAACGTATCGATTCCATACATACCCAGGTTTGAGATGGTGAAGGTTGCATCGGCTACATCTTCCGGCTTTAGCTTACTTTGCCGTGCCGCCTGCACCATCTGGCGCAGTGAACATGAGAGTTCAGCAATTGTCTGTCGATGTGCGTTGCGAATCACGGGCGTATACAATGCCTGTTCAGTAGCAACGGCCACGCCAATATGCACGATATGCCAGCGTTTGATCGCATCTTTACCTTGCGTTGCTCCCGCCGCAAACACGGCATTCACCTCTGGATTCTTGAGAAGTGCCGTCGCTACCGCGCGTAAGAGGACTGCTGTCAGCGAGGGAGCAGCTTCACCTTCAGCTTGCAGGTTACGTGTAATATGTTGACGACAGCGTTCCGCTTCGGTCATATCTATCTCGGTGTCCAGATAGATATGGGGTGCGGTCGTGATACTCTGTTGCATACGCTGCCCAATCACGCGACGCACAGGAGAGAGTGGTATCAATTCGTAGCCGGTCTCTGCTTGTTGTATCGGCATTGCGGGTATACCATTCGGAGATGGTTGAGTAATACCATTGGGCAGGTTGGACGGGCGAGATGTAAGGCTCTGCTCAGCCAGTAATGCCTCAACATCAGCACGTGTTACTTTTCGCACCGTTTCGCCAGCCTTGCGCTCCGCAATAACCGCGAGATCAATGTTATGCTCACTGGCGATCTTTTGTGCTAATGGCGTTATCTTGACGGTCTGCGTCTCTTGCTGCTCGCGCTGAACAAAAAGCTGGATATCGCTACGATGCAATGGTGGCACAGTACCCGCGGCCAGAACAGCATGCAAATCCACGCCCTGTACTGCCGCTTCCCGCTTAGCTGCGGGCGTAGCCGCGATTGCCTCAGTCGCATCTGCAATGATGGCCAGTGGTGTGCCAACAGGTAACGTTTCACCGTCATGCGCCAGAATGCGCACGAGCCGTCCATGAGCGGGAGTTTCAACTTCGATATTCACTTTATCGGTCATGACCTCCAACAATGGTTCATCCTTCTCGATCATATCACCTTCGTGATAGAACCATTGTAGGATTGTTCCCTCGGTCATCGTCATACCGAGCTTCGGCATCGTCAATGATCTCTCCATAAGGCTTCCCCTGTACTCTGGCTTATTGCAATGGGTCGCGGCGCAGAAGCCGCAACACGGCCTGATATATATCCTCCTCTTGCGGTGTGGCACTGCGCTCAAGAATGGGATGATAGGGAATGGGTACCTCCGCGCCGCCCAGGCGCAGGATAGGCGCGTCCAGATAGTAGAAGGCTTCGCTAGAGGCGATACGCGCCGCAATTTCGCCGCCGAAACCACCACTCTGCACTGCCTCATGGACGATGAGAACACGGCCTGTCTTGCACACGGAGGCAATAATTGCCGCATCATCTAACGGACGAATGGTGCGTGGGTCAATGACTTCGGCCTCAATTCCCTCCTGCGCTAGGCGTTCTGCCACTGTTAGCGCACGTGAGACCATGATGGAGAGCGCGACGATAGTGACATCTTTGCCGGTGCGTTTGATCTCAGCCTGACCCAGTGGCACAGTATATTCACCAACTGGCACCATGCCTTTTTGCTTATACAACACTTTATGCTCAAGGACAATGACCGGATTGGTATCACGAATAGCCGCAGTAAGGAGACCTTTGGCATCAGCCGGAGTCGCGGGTAGCACCACTTTAAGCCCTGGAATATGCGCAAACCAGGCTTCCAAGCTTTGTGAGTGTTGCGCCGCCGCTCCGGTGCCAGAACCCAGTGGAGCGCGAAAGACCACTGGAACTTCCGCCTTGCCGCCAAACATGAAACGCAGCTTTGCCCCTTGATTGACAATCTGATCCATAGCGATGGCCATAAAATCGCTAAACTGGAACTCGGCCACGGGACGCATGCCAGTCAACGCCGCTCCAATGGCCGCACCCGCAATTACCGCCTCGGAGATAGGCGTATCACGCACCCGCTCCTCGCCGAATTCCTCAACCAGACCGCGTGTCACGCCAAAGGCTCCACCATAAATACCAATGTCTTCACCCATCAAAAAAACACGCGGGTTCCGTAGCATCTCTTCACGCAACGCAAGACGAACAGCCTCTGCGTAGGTCATCTCCTGTAAAACAGGGGTCTGCGTCGCTCTATTGTCAAGTGAGGTGGAAGAGGGTATTTGTGAGATAGTCATGCATACACTCCTTCGAGCAGCGATGCCGGATTGGGGTCAGGACTCTCAAGCGCAAACTGGTAAGCGTCTTCGATTCCCTGATAGGCTGCGGCCTCTATCTGCTTCACTTCTTGCTCGTTCACAAGATTGCGCTCTGATAACGTAGTGATGAGCCGCTGAATTGCATCACGCTGTTGCCAAGCCCGAATCTCATCGCGTGTGCGATAGCGGTTCTGGTCGCTCTTCGAGTGGCCTTTGTAGCGATAGGTAAGTGCTTCAATCAGCGATGGCCCCTGGCCCGCCCGCGCCCGCACCGCTGCCTGAGCAACAGCAGTATAGACAGCAAAGACATCCATCCCATCTACACGTTCACCCGGAATACCGTAAGCTACGGCTCTCTGCGCAATCGTCTCATTGCGCATGGAACGCTTCGTAGACATCGACATCCCGTACTGATTGTTTTCGCAGAGGTAGATCACTGGTAAATCCCAGATGGCCGCCATATTGATCGACTCATGGAAGGTGCCTTCGTTCGCCGCACCATCGCCAAAGAAACACAGGCAGACACGGCTATCTTGCTGCATCTTCATACTCAGCCCAACTCCTGTAGCCACAGGGATGCCACCACCAACAACACCATTGGCTCCTAAATTTCCGCTTTTGACATCGGCGATATGCATGGAACCGCCACGTCCACGGCAATAGCCGGTTTCCTTGCCGAGCAGTTCGGCCATCATCAGGTGAATATCAGCACCCTTTGCGATGCAGTGACCATGACCGCGATGAGTACTGGTGATAAAATCATCTGGGCGAAGAGCCGCGAGTGCGCCAGTAGCAGTTGCCTCTTCACCAATCGAGAGATGGGTCGTGCCATGGACCTCACCGCGCATGAATAAAACATCTACTTTCTCTTCAAAAGCGCGAATGCGGTACATCGTTGCCAAGCATGCCCGCAGCTGCTCTGGCGAGAACTCTGGTACCTGTTCCGACATAGGCTGTTTCCTCCCAAGCATGTCCGCACTGAAACGAGTTTTGAGGATCATATTGCACATATGTGATTATATGCACATATATTCACTGTACCATACAGCCTGGAAAGATGTCAAGGTACCAGCGTTCCAAAATTGTTAAGTAGCCGTTGTGGTAGTCTCTTTTTCTAAACTCATCATTTCTCAGCAAATTAACTCTTGACAAGCGAAATTTAGCAAGGTATACTTTGCACAAAGTACCAAATCCGCACAAAGGTGAAATTCGTGGGAAGACAACAGCGTTCTTCACAGCGCGTCGTAGCAATTGTCTTAGGGGCAGGACAGGGCGCACGGATGGGGCATTCCATCAATAAAATATTTTTACCTATTGATGGTAAGCCAATTATCATTCATGCTCTTGAAACCTTTGAGCATTGCGCTCTGGTAGACGAGATACTCCTTGTCACTGCTAAAGGTGAAGAGGAGCAATTGGCAAAGCTGGCTCATACTGCACAGATACGGAAAGTTCGGCGAATTGTGGAGGGTGGAG
>JAJZEJ010000441.1 GCA_021828635.1 Chloroflexota bacterium | reverse complement strand
GGCATACCTCTTCCTCGTGAGCAGGTACCAATGGCTCGCATTTTACGTGGTGAATCGTTTACAGGTGATCAGAATATTGTCTTCTTCTGTTACACGCGGGACAAGCAACTGCGCTGGTTTAGTGTGAGTGGCGCACCTTTGTATGATGCACAGGGCCATATGACTGGTGGCGTCTCGATTACACGCGATGTGACAGAGCGACAAAAGCTTATTCAACACTTGCAAAACGCTAAGAATAAGGCAACCGAACAGGCCCGTCAACTGGATACTATCTTCGAGGCCATCACCGACGGGGTGCTTATTCTCGACTCGTGCGGCGAAATGGTACACATGAACACGGCGTGCCGCGAGATGCTCGCTATACCACAAAAAAAATCGTACAAGCCACAAGGCGAACTTCCATTTGAGGTATTGGATGAACAAGGCCATATTCTCCCCCTAGAGCAGTGGCCGCAAACGCGCATGTTTATGGGTGAATCGATCACGGGAGCCACTGCTGTTGATGTGCAGCTAAAGACGCTGGGAGAGTGTCTTCACCAGGTGAGTGTGACAGGTGCGCCCATACGCAATGTTCATGGAGAGATCACGAGTATCGTGCTGGTATGCCGCGATGTCACAGAACGACGTGCTTTAGAGCAACGCACACGCAAATCACTAGAAACCTTGTTACAAATGGCACAAGCAATGGTGGAGGAACCGCATATATTCCTCTCAGATTCCCAACAACTTAATCACGCAGAAGCAACTACACGTCAACTCGCCCAACGCTTAGCTGAATTGACACGCGAAGTCTTAGGTTATCACTGTCTTTCACTGATTGGCATCGAGCCGGAAACAGAAAAACTCAAACCTCTCGCGGTCACTGGCCTCTCCCCGGAACAGGAATGTTCCTGGTGGATTAAGTATGAAGAACTCGGCAAACTTACTAATCACAACATGCCTGAGCTTGTCGAACTTTTACGCTATGACCAGATGTTTACCCTCGATATAACTCAAACAGAATGGTATGAGCCACAGCTTTATACAGACTCGTCAATCGTTCTCATCGTTCCGCTCAACCTCAAAGAACAACTGTTAGGCTTGCTCATCTTGGATTACGAAGGGCATCCGATAAACGATGGTGAAACCGTCCTCATCCACGCTATGGCGCAATTCATCGCTCTGGTACTTGAGCGCGAACGCCTGCTCACAGAGCGAGCTGAGGCTCAAGCTAATGTACTAGCTTTACAAGAGACGAACCGTCTGCTCGACGAATTTATCGGTATTGCTAGCCACGAGCTACGCACACCGATTACCGCGATGCTCGTCAACATCCAGCTAGCCCAACGCCAGGTGCAACGGTTACTACACGAACAGGATGCCACCAAAGAACAGCAACGCTTGCAATTATTGCTTGAAATATTAAAGCAGGTAGATAATCAGATAAACCGGCAAAACAATCTTGTAGACGATATGTTAGATGCCGCACGGATCCGCTCTAACAAAATTGAACTGCACCTTGAGCTATGTGATATCACCGAACTGATACGCGAAACAGTTGCAGAGCATCGCTCATTGCAGCCCGACCGTACTATCCATCTCGATGTCACTCTAGCAGCAGAGGCGCACGTACTGGCAGATGCCAATCGTGTACGCCAGGTGTTACACAACTACCTCTCTAACGCCCTCAAATATTCTGAAGCTGAAAAACCTGTCGAGGTCTTTGTCGAGCGCACTGAGGATAGTACCAGCGTGTATGTTGCCGTGCGTGACTATGGACCGGGCCTCTCAGCGGAGGAACAAACACACCTATGGGAGCGATTCTATCGTGTTCCCACCATCACCGTTAGAAGTGGTTCTGGCGTTGGCCTGGGTCTGGGTCTGCATATTAGCAAGATAATGATTGAGCAACAAGGCGGCCAAGTGGGCGTGCGAAGCACCCCAGGGCAAGGCTCAACATTCTGGTTCACTTTGCCACTTGCCGCGTCTGAAACACCAGAATGATGCCGGGTTATTATCAACTTGACGAAACGCGAAATTTCTGGCAAGTTGCCAATACTCATCTGACTATCCCCTGCTCTACTGCGAGTGAAAATAGTGTTGTAAAATTGCTTATGGTAAGCGTTCTCACTATGAAGGTTCATCTATTCGTGTCTTGTTGTCTAATGTTTTCAGACGATAATCCCCTCATGGGTAAGGAGGGCGACCATGAATCTCAACTCCCCTGGTCAATACGAATTGCAACAACGTCTGGATAGTTCCTCGATTGAAGAGACATGGAAAGCATTTGATACGCAACGCCGTCTCTATATCTCTCTGAAAAGGCTCAACGTTGCTGCACAAGCTCCCGCTAATCTACTCCCGCATTTTTCTCAGGAAATGGGCAAAGTAGCTACCTTGCGCCAGCCTAATATTGTGCCTTTACTGGATTATCATGTTACTCCCATCTCTGATGGTTCGCATGATGTTGTGGTCATCACAAAGTATATTGAAGGGCCATCACTGACTGATTATCTGAACTCCACTGTCCGCAAGGGGATATTCCCCGCTGGTCAAGAACTCATACAACTCTTGACACCGATTGCGACGGCTCTTGACTATGCGCATCAACGGAGTATTTTGCATAGCGGTATAAAGCCAGCAAATATACTGTTCGATAAGCTGCATACCGATTCTTTTCCGTTAGGAGAGCCATATCTCACTGGTTTCGGTTTACAGCAACTTCATCCTTTACTTGCGTTACCTTTAGAAGACATTTACTACATCTCGCCAGAAGTAGCACGCGGGTATATCGGGTCAGGTCGCAGTGATCTGTATTCGCTCGGCGTTATACTCTATGAATTATGTACAGGAGTCGTGCCGTTTCAGGGCGATACACCAACGGATGTGATTACGCAACATATTCATGCGCTACCTGCATCGCCTTCTTTGATGAATCCACATATACGGCCAGCCATGACGGCAGTGATGATGCGTGCGCTGGCTAAAGAACCGGAAGCGCGTTTCTCTACCTGTATGGCGATGGTTGTCGCACTGGCAAAGGCGTATAATTTGCCTGTTCGAGAAGATATGAGCCGTTCTGGTGCGCAGTCATTATCGGGTATTTCTGTGCCGCTTTCACTCAGTTACTTGAACGTTGCCGAAGATGGACAAGACCCAATGAACAGTCCAACCTACCTGAGCAATCCTCCACGAACATTTTTGCCTGGGCAAGCGGCTGGCCCTATTTCTAATCAACCTACAGCAATTCCTGCTGCTGTTACCCCTGTATTGCCAAATGTATCAGCGACGCCGGTATTACCGGTTGATAGTATCCCCATCTCATCCCCCATATCAGTAGCACCGCCTCCAACAAAGCCGATAGTACCTGAACCCTCAGTTGCATTATCTGCTAGCCGAAAGCGATTCGTTATCATTCTCAGTGCTATTATCATTGTTGCCTTGCTTGGTTCCACCTTAGTGGGTTTATTTGTGTTACGAAAACCTTCTACTTCTGTAGCTGGTACATCAGTTATCGGTCATGCCTTTTTTGTGAGCAGTGGTTTGATCAATTTGACCAGCAACGAGGGTATTGCCGATGGCGTGCAATTGAGCTTGAGCAATTTGCCACCAGCGCAGGCAGGCAATCAGTACTACGCCTGGTTACTAGCTGATAACGACAATAATCCATCTGTACCATCACTCTTACTTGGTGTTATCCCTGCAGCGGGTGAGACAGTCAATTTGACGTACCCCGGTGATGCTCTACATAGTGATTTGCTTGCCAATTACAGCCGCTTGCTGATTACAGAAGAGAGCGTATCACCTGTGCCTGTGGATCCTTCCCTAGATACGCGAACCTGGCACTATTATGCTGCCTTTTCGCAAGTACCCAATCCGGCGGATACCGTAGAACATTTTAGCTTGCTGAACCATTTCCGTCATCTGTTGGCTCAGGATCCCAAGTTAAAAGCTGCGGGTCTGACTGGTGGTTTGGATATCTGGCTTTTTAGAAACACAGAGAAGATTCTGGAGTATGCGGGCAGTGCTAGAGATGCGCAGCAACAGGGAGCGCCGGATCTGACGCACCGCCAACTCATCCGTATTTTGGACTATCTGGATGGCTCACAATATATTGCCACCGAAGGTTTACCCCCTGGTACACCCTTGCTGATAGATCCAACGATTGCACGTGTCGCTCTGCTGGAATTTGATGTGCAGAATCAAACTCCTCCCGGCTATCTCAAACATATTCATACACACCTGGTTGAAATTGTTGAGTGTCCCGGTGTCACGGCAGAGCAACGTATACTGGCAGACCAGATCAACTCTGCTCTAAACAATGTACAAGCATCGTTAAGTGCGGTTCATACGGATGCGGCTCAACTTGTACGTATGAATGATACGCAATTACAACAACCGCAGGCTGCTGCACTGCTCGATCATCTTTTCACAGACGCAAGTAGCGCCTTTACCGGACAGGTTGATCCGAATACGAATCAGGTTATCCCCGGTGTTGTACAAATTCACTACAATATCCAGCGTTTGGCAACGATGGATATTACGGCCTGTACGGGTACAGGTATCAATCCGTGCATCTGATTACTGTGAGGAAAAGAGGAGTGCAGGTTATGAGTGCAAATCCGCGGCAACTCGGCAAATATGAACTGCGTGAGCGGTTGGGCCAGGGGGGTATGGCAGAGGTTTGGAAAGCTCTTGATACACAATTGCAACGTTATGTGGCGATTAAGTTTCTCCATGCTAATTTGCGCGATGACCCTAACTTTGTCACTCGTTTCCAGCGCGAGGCCCAACTGATCGCGTCCTTGCATCACCCTAATATTGTGCAGATTCATGATTTTCAGGTGACATCAGCTACGGAGAACCAGGAAAATTCATTTTTGCCGACCGCCTACATGGTTATGGATTATGTTGAAGGGCAAACCCTAGCAACGTATATTCGTAACACATCAGGCAAAGGGCAGATTCCCGCTCCGGCTGATATTGTGCGTCTCTTTACCTCAATTAGCCAGGCTATCGACTATGCGCACCAGCGTGGCATGATCCACCGCGATATTAAACCATCGAATATTCTGCTCGATGCGCGAAATACGAGCGTCAATCCGATGGGTGAACCGATCCTGACCGATTTTGGTGTCGCACGCATGATGAGCGTTTCTACCAATACACTCAGTGGGGCGCTACTCGGCACACCACTCTATATTTCACCCGAACAAGCCAGGGGATATCCAGGCAATGAGCGCAGCGATCTCTATTCGCTAGGTGTTATTCTCTATGAGGTGGTAACAGGCGTAACACCATTTCGTGGTGATAACCCGCTTGATGTGATGAATCAGCATCTCAACGCATTGCCCCCACCACCTGCACTGATTAATCCGCGTATCTCCCCGTCCTTAACATTGGTAATTTTGCGGGCATTAGCGAAAGACCCGGCTGCACGTTTCCCTAGTGCTTCATCGATGGTTGCTGCTCTGGCTGAGGCATTCAATTTGCCGATACCTACCGGAGTTGGGCAACCTGCCTATCCTCTTCCACCACTTGAGATGCCGACTAAAGTGGACATGCAAGCAGAATTAAATATGATGCTTACCTCGACAGTTCGTAGCGGGCCGATGCCTTCTACTGGTCCCGCGTCAGCTACGTCTGGTCAACAATCTGTAATGCCAGTCGCCGCGAGCAGTTTGCCGGCACCAGCCACACCGGTTGCACTTGTGCAGCAGACGCCGGTACTGCAATCCAAACCCTCCCCGATACCACCGGCTAACCGGAGACCTCGTCGTCTATGGGTGAGTATAGCGTTGGTTGCGCTTGTGGTCTTACTGGTCGCCTCTGGGCTGGTTGGTTATTTTGTCTTCTATCATCCCACGCCATCGGTAAGTGATGTTGTTGGACACGCTTTCTTTGTCAGTAGCGGCCAGATTGCTCTGAATAGCACACAAGGGATTGCAGATCAAATAAGAATTAACCTGCAAAATATTCCTGTACCACCAACTGGTAAAAGATATTACGCCTGGTTGCTCGGCGATATCACTCCGACCACTTCGGCAGATTTGCTAGGTCCACCTCCTATTCATCCTCCAATTCTGTTGAGTAGCAATTTGCCCGTTCACAACGGAACGATCAATTTCTTTTATACTGGTGATGCCACGCATGATAATTTGTTTTCCGCTACAAGCCGCCTGCTCATCACACTAGAAGATAGTAGCGCACCTATAAATGCGCCGTCAACCGACCGTAGCACCTGGAAATATTATGCCGCTTTACCGCAGCAACCAATTCCAAATGACCCCAATCATTTTAGTGCGCTTATTCATATTCGCCACCTTTTCTATAATGAAACCGGTATTAAAGTGCTGGGTTTACCTGGTGGCCTGGATATCTGGTTCACACGCAATACAGAGAAGACGCTAGAATGGGCGATCAGCGCCAGAGATGACTGGAATGGGCAGAGTACGACGGCTGGCAATATCAGCCTGATGCACGATCAGTTTGTGCGTATTCTCGACTACCTGGATGGTTCACCCAACGTGCATCTCGATGTGCCTCCTGGTACCGCTCTCCTCGCCGATCCTATAGCGGCAAAGGTGGCTATGCTGACTGTTGATTCGCAGAATCAAGGCGGCAACAACAATGCTACGAATCCTCCCGGTTATGTTGATCATATTCAGTATCATGTTAATCAGATCACGCAAGCGACGGATATTACACCGCAGATGCGTGTATTGGCGGCGGATATCATAGATGCGCTCAACAATGCGAAGAGTTGGCTAACAAAGGCACGTGCCGATGCTGGGCAATTGCTTAAAATGAATGCTACCCAACTGCTTCAGCCATCGGCAGGTGCGCTACTTGATGATCTGACGACGCAACTAACCTATGCTTATATCGGTCAGCTTGACTCACTGACGAACCAAGTGCATCCTGGTGTACTACAAATGCACTATGATATTCAGCAACTTGCAACATTTACTGTCACAACTCAGCTACCACAAAGCTTGTAGGAATAGATAGATGAGCGTAGAGCCGAGATACTTGGGGAAATATGTGCTGCGAGAGCGTCTTGCCAGTGGTGGTATGGGCGAGGTGTGGAAAGCGTTTGATCCACAACTCAAGCGTGTGGTGGCTATCAAACTACTACGAGCCGATAAACGCGATGACGAGGAATTTATCAGCCGTTTTGAACGTGAGGCACGTTTAATTGCAGCCCTACGCCATCCCAATATTGTGCAGATTCATGACTTCGCTGTCGCCTACGATGCTCAAACGGATACGACACAAGCCTATATGGTCATGGATTATGTGCAAGGTCAGACACTCACGCACTATATCAAGCAAACATCACGGCAAAGGCGCTTTCCGCCTCCTGACGACCTGATCTACCTCTTTGCCGGTATTGGCCGTGCGATTGATTATGCTCATCAGCAAGGAATTATTCACCGTGACATCAAGCCTGATAATATTCTCCTGGATCAACGTCCACCTTTAGCACGTGCGATAGGGAAACCTGTCTTAACCGATTTTAGCATTTCTCGTTTATTAACGCTACCCACGAGTACGGTTGCTGGTATGATACTTGGCACGCCGCTCTATATGGCTCCAGAGCAGGCGCAGGGCAACTATGAAGATAAGCGTAGTGATCTCTATGCGCTTGGTATTGTTCTCTACGAGATGATGACCGGCGTTACGCCATTTCGCGGAGAGACGGCGTTTGCTATCTTGATACAGCATATGCAAAATATGCCTCCACCACCGACGTTGCTTAATCCTGCCATCTCGCCAGCACTATCAGAAGTTATGCTCAAGAGTATTGCCCGCTCTCCTCAAGATCGTTTCCCTAGCGCATCGGCAATGGTTGATGCGCTGGCGGAATCATTGCATGTCACGCTACCGAAAAGTTTTATTGATATATCCTATGCTGTATCTTTGTTGCCAGACCTTACTGCATCGCCGCTACATGTACCGGCCCCACCTTCTCCGGCGACACTCCCTACAAAATTAGAGCCTCTGGCACAGTCGCAGATGCAGATAGTCACAAGCCCTGTATTCAATAATCGCCCGCCAGGGCAACGTCGCCATAAGTGGCGCACACCTATCATCGCTCTTCTTCTTTGCCTTTGTGTGCTTGCATCTGTATCGGCTTTGCTGTTGTGGTTGATACCAGGTTGGCATAGTACATCTGCACCTACTCCTGTTGGCACCCTGCATTTCAGGAGTAGTACGCAAGCAGCTCCTGGCGATTATGCTCTGCTGGATATAACACTATCGAATATTCCCAATCCCCAGGCTGGTCACGTCTATTACGCTTGGTTAGAGGTGACAGCGACTGAAAATGATCAACCGCACTGGCAACTAACGGTACAGCGTGGCAAGATTGCTATGACCTCATTGACCTATGCGGGCTACAAAACCCTCCTCTTCACCCATAGCCTTTTTCTTATCACTCAGGAAAGCTCAAGTATAACGCCCGTTGTACCCTATCCAGCACTGACTGCCCATCTCTACTATGCCAGCATCACAACCACTACGGAAACTACATTTGCAGTTCTACCTTGCCCACAAAATAGCAATTCCACTGTTTGTACCTCTGCCTAGCAGGAATGAGCCACCTCTATGAGTGCGTTATGCTAAAGCCTCTGCCTCTACCGTTTTTTTAATAGCATTACCTGCCCATTTTCCGCTTTGTTT
>JAJZEJ010000068.1 GCA_021828635.1 Chloroflexota bacterium | reverse complement strand
TTGGCGATCACGATGAATGATGGTGTTTGCCTCGCTGTTGAGGTTGACCCGGTACGCATTCAGCGCCGTATTGAGACGGGCTACTGTAATGAGATTGCCAGCACACTCGACGAGGCACTCAACCAGGTGCGCGAAGCCTGCGATCAGGGTCAGCCGCTCTCGATTGGCCTGATTGGCAACGCTGCGGAGGTCTATCCCGAACTCTTGCGGCGTGGCATCATCCCCGACCTCGTGACCGACCAGACTTCGGCCCACGATGCGCTCAACGGCTACATTCCCGCTGGCTTGAATCAGCAAGAGGCCGATGAACTGCGTGCCAAAAATCCGCAAGAGTACGTCAAACGCTCACAGGAGTCGATGGTAGCGCATGTGCGGGCGATGCTGGATTTGCAGCAGCAGGGCGCGATTGTCTTCGACTATGGCAACAATCTACGCGGTCAGGCTCTCGCGGCTGGTGAGACGCACGCCCTCGACTTCCCCGGTTTCGTTCCGGCTTATATTCGCCCACTCTTCTGCGAAGGCAGAGGACCGTTCCGTTGGGTCGCGCTCTCCGGCGATCCAGAGGATATCTATCGCACCGACGAGGCTATTCTTAACCTCTTCCCCGAAGATGAAGCGTTGAAACGCTGGATGACGCTGGCACGGCAGAAGATTCACTTCCAGGGGCTACCGGCACGTATCTGCTGGCTTGGCTATGGGCAGCGCGACAAAGCCGGACTGGCTTTCAACGAACTGGTGGCAAAGGGTATCGTCAAGGCTCCCATTGTCATCGGACGCGACCACCTGGATAGCGGCTCGGTGGCCTCACCCTACCGCGAGACCGAAGCCATGAAGGATGGTAGCGATGCTATCGCCGATTGGCCGCTCCTCAATGCGTTGCTCAATACCGCCTCTGGCGCGACATGGGTTTCGCTGCATCATGGCGGCGGCGTCGGTATCGGCTATTCCATACATGCCGGACAGGTGATCGTCGCCGATGGCACCCCGGAGGCGGCGCGGCGTCTCTCACGTGTCTTAACCAATGATCCCGGCACAGGCGTCATGCGTCATGTTGATGCCGGTTACGATGAAGCGATTGATTATGCACGCAAGACAGGTGTGAAGATACCTATGCTGTAACAATAATAGCTCGGTTGGTTGAAGGCGTGGTTAGCACACCTTCAACCAACGCTGTGTTTGCTCTTTTTGCTTCATCCCTATGAGTTTCCTTAGAGATTTTTTGTGGCTAACTGCTGTGAACGTATCACTGAGGCTACGACTGCTATACCCAATACAAAAGCAATGATGGCGAGTGAAAGTACGGTTGGAATATGGTAGAGATCGGTCAATACCATTTTGACGCCGACATAGCAGAGAATCACTGCTAGCGCAAGTTTCAGGTAGTGGAACTTATCAATCACGCCCGCGAACAGGAAGTAGAGTGAGCGCAATCCCAGAATGGCGAAGACATTTGAGGTGTAGACGATAAAAGGGTCACGGGTTATGGCGAAGACCGCCGGTATCGAATCCACAGCGAAAAGCAGATCGGTACTTTCGACTACCAGCAAGACAAGCAAGAGTGGAGTTACCATCCATTGTCCAGCGCGTCGTACAATGAATCGTTCCTCAACATACGTATCGGTAACTGGCAACCAGCGACGCGCAAGCTTGAGTAGAGGATTCTTCTCTGGATGTATCTCTGTCTCTTTTTGTACAAGCATTTTGAGGCCAGTGAAGATCAGAAAGGCTCCGAACAAGTAGATAATCCAATGAACCTGTTCCAGCAGGACAACTCCTAGAGCAATCAGGATACCACGCATGATGAGCGCACCCAGAATACCCCAGAAAAGAACGCGATGCTGATAGGCGGCGGGAACTTGAAAGGCGCTGAAGAGCAAGACGAAGATGAAGATGTTATCGACGCTAAGCGATTTCTCGACCAGGTAACCGGTAAAAAATTGTATCGCCGCATCAGACCCTTTGAACAGATAGATGCCAGCATTAAAGAGCATCGCTAACGTTATCCATATGACACTCCAGAGCGCAGCTTCTTTCAGCGAAACGGCATGAGCTTTGCGGTGAAACACGCCGAGATCAAAGATGAGCAGTGCCAGCACTAAGGCATTAAAACCTATCCAGGGCCATAGCGTTTGAGTAAACATCACATCTCCTTCTTATCACTAAGAGAGCATGGTAAATTATATACCTACTCTATTTCTCTATCATCTACTATCTCTGTTTGAGCAAGCGGCAAGGTGAACCAGAACGTTGAACCGTGTTCTGGTAAACTATCTACACCTACCTGCCCGCTATGCTGTTCAACGATGGTGCGGCAGAGGTATAATCCTACACCGAGTCCGCTCTCCGTAGTATTGCATGCCTGGATACCAGGTACACGATAGAAGCGTTCCCAGATGCGTTGCTGTTCCGTCAATGGCACACCCGGTCCTTCATCACGCACATGAACACGAACTTGCTCTTGTTCCACGTTGAGCCAGACATCAATGGGTTTCTCCGCAGGTGAGTATTTGAGTGCGTTCGAGAGGAAGTTTGTCATAACCTGCGTGAGCCGGTCAGGATCGGCATAAACCGGCAGAGTTTGTGTATCTGGAAGATGAAGATGAATCTTACGCTCAGGGGCAACCTGATGTTGCTGTGCTACAGCTTCCTGCACAATCTGTATTAGATTGCATGATCTCATGCAAAAACGTAGTGTTTGCGCTCGTGTGCGAGCAACATCGAGCAGATCATTAATCAAGCGTGTTTGAAGAATAACCTGATTCTCTGCTTGTGTGAGCAGATTTTGGATGAGTGGCAAGTACTGTCCATCTTCACCCAGGAATTTTTCGGTGCCAGCGAGTCGCTTGAGCTTGCGTTCCGCCAGTTGCAGGCTTCCTTGCAGGACCGTCAAAGGTGTCTTGAGTTCATGACAAATCATGCTGAGAAACTCTTCCATCTGATGAGTCGTTTCGCGTAGCGCGATAGTATGGGCTTGCATTTCTGTGTACTCGCGCTGTAGTTGTGTGCGGGCTAGCAGTAGCGATAACAAACGCGCCGTCGTCTGGGCCAACGTCATTTCAGTAGCCGTATAGGCGTGTTCGCGGCTCCCATCATCTATGCACAAGAGGCCAACCAGCCGTTTGCCGATACAAATGGGGGCGACGAGAACCGTCTGCACATAGAAGGGAAGAACAGGTGTATAGAGCGGTAGCGACATGCCATCCAGCAACAGCACTTCACCTTCTTGAAGATACGGAATGAGCCGTTCACTACCAATATAGTCGATGAGAGGTAAAGCGTGCGCCAACTGCCTTCGCCACTGCTGTTCTTGTTCGACAGTAAATCCTTGCGCAGTGACTGGATAGATGACCTCTTCATTATTACGTTGTTCAACGGCAAGCAAAACAACATGTATACTTTCGATGACACTTCCGGCCAGTTCAACGAGACGCTGCCCTACCTGTCGCTCAATTGCTGGCGCGGAAGGGAGCGGTATTGCCTCTCGCGGTAGCTCTGGCGTTTGGGCAAGCACATGTGCCATTGCCAGCAACGCTTGTAAAGCTTCGGAGGTACGTTGCTCCAGATGACGGTGATCTGTCACATCGCGGTAGATCAAGACTGCACGCTCTACAGTACCAGTTGCATTATAAATGGGGCTACCGCTAAGATTGAATATCACTTTACGTCCAGCGGGCGTCTGTACCAGCACATCACTTACTCCATTCCCTGTGAGTGTTTCACCGTGTAATAGGCGTGTCAGTGGCTGCAGCGATGCAGGTGTTAGCTCGCCTTGCGCATTGCTGCGAGCGGCCTGTAGCAGGAGGGTCTGTTGCTCTTGTTTCTGCTCATTGATATGCAATGTTTGAACACCGAAAAGGGATTGAGTTGCGGCATTCGTTTGCACGACTCGTCCCTGCCGATCATAGACAACGATACCATCGCTGATTGCATCAAACATCGCTTCTAACTCGCATGTACGAGCCGTAGCTTCGTTTCGAGCTTCTAATGCTTGTAAGCGAGCTACCTCGCGCTGATGAGTGAGTATAGCAATGATACTACTCGCCGCGGCAAAAGTCATAATTTGCAACAAACCGTTCCAGCCATAGTTTCCCAGTGTACCGAGTGGTGGCACATAAAAGTAGTCAAGGATGATAATACCCAAAAGAATAGTGAACAAAGCTGGTCCTATGCTCCAGAATAGGGCAATTGGCACAACAACAAAGAGTAGAAGGAGACCAGGGAAAGTGAAAGCGGTTAGGTAACGTGTCTCGACTAGCCGCGCTGCCAGGCTAAGACCAACAAGGAAGAGACTGGCGATATAGCCTACAAGTGGATGTCTCCAACGTGGAAGCTGTGCATGAGTACATATATGCTGCTCCATGTATTGCCAGACGAGTGTAAACCATCGGGCCGACCTCTGTATGAAACGCATGGAATGCTCCCTTTTCTAAAAATGCGTAGTATTACAAAGCTGTTTGACACAAGTATAGCAAGTTTCTGTGAGTTGAGTCTGTACCATTCCTGAACTGAGGCTGAGAATCAACTTGCTTGTTTGTTTTGGAAGAATTTTGTGATAGGGGTAGGACCGGTTTCTCGCTGGGATGATGTGTTACGTAAGAGGAAGCCAGAGGCTAAAAGTGCTACCCTCTCCAGGGACACTTTCTACAGTAATGTATCCACCAAGTTGTGCAGAGAGAGTGCTGGCGATAGCGAGGCCAAGCCCTGTGCCTTGACGTGAGCGTGCGCGGTCGGCACGGTAGAAGCGTTCAAAGATGTGAGGAAGTTCCTCAGCTTCGATACCGATGCCCGTATCGCTCACGCGCAACACCGCCTCCTTCTCTTGCCGTTCAACGGAAACAACAATGCGCTCTTTACCTGACTCCGTAGTCGATGGTGTATATTTAAGCGCATTATCGAGTAGTATCAGCAGAATACGTCGCAAGCTTTCCTCATCACTGCGCGTGTGGACGGGTTCAATGTGGCCGATTTCTAGCTTGACCGGAGACTCTTCAACAGCCAGGCGCATGGACAGTTGACGCACAACTTGCAAAGCTACGCGGTCTATATCGACGAGTTGTAAGCCAGTTCCAGCTATCAACGATTTTTGTGAAGAAAGTGGTGTATCCATATGGGCGTCAGCACGCGCAAGTAGCAGCAATTCATCGACCAATTGTGCCAGGCGTAGCATCTCTTCATAGGCATCATGGACAATGGCCTGCCGCTCTGCTGGGGAGAGCGTTTCACCGTGTTGTTGTAAGAAAGAGAGGTTGCCTTGAATGGTTGTGAGTGGTGCGCGTAGTTCATGTGAAGCATCGGCGACAAAACGGCGTTGTCCTTGTGTAGCCTGTTCCAGGTTAGCCAGCATTGTGTTAAACGCATCAACCACCTGGGCCATTTCATCGCGCCCACGAGGTTCCTTCACACGGGAACTGAGATTGCCCAGACGTGTTCCCTGCTCGGTCGTCGCGGCAACTTCCCGTGCGGTTTTTGCCATTTCTGTTAACGGGCGCAAGATGCGCGTAGCAATGGCCCACCCACCGAGTAGAGCTAGTATCAATATCGCGCCTCCAACAAGCAACAATAGCGTGCGTAGTAGACTAAGTGCCTCATCTATATCGCGTAAAGATTTGGCAACTAGCAAGATACCAATAACAGAAGTCCTTTGCCCAGGTTGCCCGCCTGGTGTGTAAATAGGAACGGCTTCTACCTGTACTGCTTCACTGGCAAAATGCTCCATATAGTTATTTGCATGCCCTGAAAGGACACTCTGCCGCGTCATAGTGGCAAGCGGGATATGCGTCGCAGGGTTATTGTCAGAGTCATAGAGCGTAGTTCCCTGGCTGGTTAGTACCTCAACGACAACGCCAGGGTCACGATAGGTATTGAGTGTGTTCAATGAGAAGTGCGCAGGCCAGTATGGAGGCGTTGTGGTCAGTTCGTGTTGCACTTCGCTGGAAACGACCCGCACTTCCGTCTGTATCGCATGCGTTACACTCTGGTTGAGTGCATCGGTAGTAAAAGGAAACATGAGCAGAATAAAAAGACTTAAAGCGAGGGCTATCAGGGTTCCATACCAGAGAACGAGGCGCAGGTGTAAAGAGCGTGGTTGCAATTGGGCGAGGAGAGATGATGGTGTCGTTACTGTCTGAGGAGGGACACTGTTATGCTTTGAGGACATAACCTACTCCGCGCACGGTGTGAATGAGACGTGTCTCATCATTAACCTCTAGTTTGCTACGCAGGTAGCCAATATAAACCTCCATCACATTCGATGAGCCTTCAAAATCAATACCCCAGACACGATCCAGAATGATCTCGCGTGTCAATACCTGACGTGGACGCCGCAGAAAGAGCGCCAGTAGTTCATACTCAGTTGGCGAAAGTTCGATTTCGCGCTTCCCACGATAGGCCACGCGCGTTCCCGTATCTAGTTCGACATCGGCATAACGCAAAACCTCGTGCCGTTCAGCCTGATTGCGTCGCAATAGCGCCATCACACGTACCAGCAATTCCTCGTTAGCAAAGGGCTTGACCAGATAATCATCAGCTCCTGTCTCAAATCCTTTCACACGGTCGCTCACAGTGTCGCGGGCGGTCAACAGAAGGAGCGGTACGTGATCGCCTGCTGCCCGTATCCTTCGTGCTACCTCTAAACCATCCATGCCGGGGAGCATGATGTCGAGAATAATCAAGTCGGGCGGATGTTCAAGAGAACGTTGCAACGCCTCGTTGCCGTTAGCCGCGGTGGCGACGCTATAGCCCTCGTAGGCGAGCAGGCGCTGTAACAGGCTTGTAATGCGCGGGTCATCGTCAACAATGAGTATATGTGCCTTCATATCTTCCTTCGTCCTCACGGCGCTACATATCAAACTATTGTCGGTTGCCGTTCCTGCTGGAGGTCTTGTTGGGCCGACAGGTAGCGCATAATAGACTTGTGGCTAACCAGCCCTATGAGGTTTCCAAGATGCGTTACAGGAACGTCATTGAGACCTCGTATTGTTATTTCTTGCAGCACCTCGAGAAGTGGTTGTTCAGGTGTAACAACATACATCTGCTCTGCAAACTGCATTGTATGACCTACTGGTACAGCCGCCCAGCGTTCGCGCTCAATATGTCCAATATCACTCAAGGTAATCATACCACACAGATAATCACCCTGAGTGACGGGTATCGACTGCAATCCGTGTGGGACCATATAGGTATCGACTACTTTTTGTAGTGAGATGTTTGCTGGAGCAGTGATGGGATATTTCTGCATTACCTGCTCTACAGTCACTCCATGCAATGTCATACGTGTGATTGCATCCTTCTGCGCCGCCTGCGAAGCATTCAGTAAGAACCAACCAATAAAAGCTATCCACAATCCATCAAAGACACTGCCCGCAAAAAATGCACCGATGCCTAAAAGAATAAAGAGGTATCCACAGCCTTGACCGACAGCAGAGGCAATCCGTGTGGCACGCTGAGTACTTCCTGTCACTTTCCAAATAATGGAGTGTAAGACATATCCACCATCAAGAGGAAAACCAGGAAGAAGATTGAACGCACCGAGCAAGAGGTTGGTAATAGTAAGGTAGTCAAGAACGGCCTCCGCAGGAGTGTCGCTGCCGCGTAGTGGCAACGATAACAACCAGGCCACGCCAACCAGCAGAAAACTGGCAAGAGGGCCAGCTATTGCCATCTGAAATTCAATACCGGGACGTTTTGACTCCTGGTCAATAGTTGTTACGCCACCAAAGACAAACAGCGTGATTCCTTTCACAACTATATTGTGGATGCGTGCAACCAGGGCATGAGCCATTTCATGAACAAGAATACAGACAAACAATAACAAGGTAGAAGCAAACGCTGTTATCCAGTAGGTAAAGGGCATCCATCCAGTAAAGGCACGCGGGAACCAACTCGTAGCAAGCGACCATGTGAGCAATATCAGTATAATAAACCAACTAATGTGGATGCGCACATCAATGCCCAGCAATTTTCCTAGCCGCAACGACTCAGACATTATAGCCTCCTTCTGAGCAAGGACCAGAGAGGTTGCAGTAGTAGATACTGATGACCCTGATCCTTGCTGTTCGCCAGATACCCTCTGGCAATCGCTTGTAAGCAAGACCCTCCGCGCTATGAAGAGCGGCCTTCTTGTTTATCAGACGCCGATGTCTCCGAAATCGCTACCAGCGTCAAAACTCCCTCCATCATAGCCTGAAAGATCACCAACCACGTTATCACTGAGTGGCACGACATTTTCCTGTAGATTGTTTTGCGCCTCGGCTGCTTGAGCCTCCGGAGACAATGAACCTTGTCCTGCCATAGCTTGTCCTAAGCCATATCCTAGCAAACCACCCCCAATAGCACCCAATCCACCAGCAGCCCAGGGACCCATCCCTTGCTGCATCATTGGATTGCTACCACCATAATACTGCCCCTGAGGTGGTATATTTCCTGGTGTATAAGGAAAGTCTTGGCCACGCTGCGTAAAAACGGGAGGCACATCAGCGCGACCATACATTTCTTGATATGGCATATTCCCCCTCGGAGAGGCAAAACGTGATGCCGCTATAGAACGCCGCCCTAAAAAGAAGCCCAGCCCAATCAGACCAAACATGGCAAGAAAGAGCAAAAGTACTTCAAAGATGCCGC
This sequence comes from Chloroflexota bacterium, assembly GCA_021828635.1. The sequence continues at coordinate 72 of JAJZEJ010000068.1, read as the reverse complement.
TTATGTGGAGAAACATTCCAAGTATCCCTTTCTGTATCTTGATACGACTTGTATAGCGATGGTTGCCTTTGT
>JAJZEJ010000251.1 GCA_021828635.1 Chloroflexota bacterium | reverse complement strand
GCCAGCCAAACGGGTCGCTATTGCTGAGCCTGATGGGGCCGAAAAGGTGAAAACCGCGTGTACGGCAACGCATGATATAGCGCCTCGTGACACGTTGCAACGACCAGAGGAGCCACGTGCTATCCAGCGTATCCTGATTATCGAGCGTCAGGCGAGAGCGGCGGCGCACAATGGTCAGTGGCGGCGAGATAGTATCCTCAACCCCCAACCAGGGCAATGGGAGCAGTTTGCGGTTCTCAATTGTAATCGAGAGCGTCACTTCTTCGCCAAAGAACAGGCGTTGCTGGCTGACCTGCTGACGGATGCGCAGATGACGTAGGCCAAGTCGATACCACAACTCTGGCACAATGGCGACGACCAGCGTGAAAAGTGCGGCCAGGAAGATCAGTGATTGATGGAAAATAATACTGAACACGAAAAGCACCGCTGTGAGAATATACCACGGTCGCCTGCGCTTGAGCATCTCTGTGTCGCGCTCGATATCAAGAAGGTCGGTATTCATGAAAGCTACTTTCTATCTTGTGGTGGCGCGATGATCTCTACTGGCGCGGGTGTTTGCTGGATAATCTCGTTGATAATCTCTAGCGTGCGTTTACCACGCATACGAGTTCGTGTGGTGGTTAGCAGACGATGTGCTAACACGCTTGGTGCGAGATATTTGACATCATCCGGTAACACAAAATCGCGTCCCTGCATGGCGGCATAGGCTTCGCAGGCACGATAGAGTGCCAGTGTACCGCGTGGGCTGACACCGAGTTGAACCGAGGTATGCTCGCGTGTGCTACGCACAATCGCCAGCAGATACTGCTCGACAACTGGCTGCCACTGTACCTGCCGAATAGTATGTTGTAGTGAGAGTAGCTGTTCTGCCGTGGCAACCGATTGTAGATTCTCTAGCGGCTCCTCTTGCTTGAAACGGTGCAGAATGGCCTCTTCCTCGTCCAACGATGGATAGCCAACTTGCACGCGCAACAAGAATCGGTCAAGCTGTGCCTCTGGTAGCGGAAATGTGCCTTCCAGTTCAACCGGATTCTGGGTTGCCAGCACCAGGAATGGCTGCGGTAATGCCATCGTCTCGCGTTCAACCGTGACCTGCCGTTCGGCCATTGCTTCCAGTAGTGCGGATTGTGTGCGCGGCGTGGTGCGGTTGATCTCATCGACCAGCAGAATTTGTGTGAAGAGCGGTCCTTTGCGAAAGACAAAATCGGTGCGTCGTTGGTCGAAATAGCTGACGCCAATAATATCGGTAGGTAACAGGTCGGGCGTTCCCTGCACACGTTGGAAGGTTGCGCCCAACGAACGGGCCAGCGCCTTTGCCATCACCGTCTTGCCCATTCCAGGCACATCCTCGATCAGCACGTGACCATTACTAAGCAAAGCGATGAGTAACAGGTCAATCACCTCCTGCTTGCCAATAATGACACGAGCAACGTTGGCGCGTATCGTCTCTGCGACACGTTGTACCATGCTGAGATCAGCACTATTCATGTGAGCCATTGTGGATATCCCTCTCTAAAATATAACCAATTGCTATGAAATTTATAACCTCTCGCTATTTTCTTGTCAATGGCTGGTTGTTGACAGGACATTCGCCAGAAACATCTCTACTTATGATACGACATTGGGTGGGTTTGCTTATGAAAACATTGATGAAGATAACTGTACCGCATAAAATACTTGACCGATAGCGTGGGTAAGAGTATAGTTAAGCTGACAACTAAACACTGTTTGCCTGACCTCGTTAGGTGAGGCGTCTGTAGAAACACAAGCCACTGATCGGAAACGTCGAGAGACGCCAACGGTCAGGCCAGGTCTCGTCGGCATAAGGCGAGACCCCAAGTGGCTGGATAGCGATTCTGTCATCTGCTATCCTACGTTGTACAGTGCCAAAGCTCAACTAGAGGGGGAGATGCTCTTCATAGATGCTCATATGCAGACATACCTGCTGCCCCCTCACCATCTGGGGGCATTTTTATTAGACTCTGTCCCCGACAAGGAGGTGTGCCATGAACAAGTCCGATAAAGTCACCGTGAAGCGGCGACGTGGTGCGCGTCGGGTCTGGATGCGCCAGATTTTAGTTCTACTCTCTGTGATTGGTCCCGGCCTTATTACCGCTAATGTCGATAATGATGCTACTGGTATTACCGGTTACTCGCTCGCGGGAGCGCAATATGGCTACAAGTTGCTATGGGCCATTGTCCTGGTTACGATTAGCCTGGCGGTGGTGCAGGAAATGGTTGCACGCATGGGCGTTGTGACCGGCAAAGGACTGGCTGATCTGATCCGGGAACGTTTTGGCGTGCGCATCACATTTTGGAGTATGTTACTGTTGCTGATTGCCAATACTGCTACAACGGTAGCGGAATTTGCGGGTGTCGCGGGCGCAATGGATATTTTTGGAGTAAGCCCTCTGATTGCCGTTCCTGTAGCTGCTATACTGGTCTGGTTCCTTGTGATTCGTGGTAACTACAAATATGTCGAGCGCATTTTGCTGGTCTTATGTATCATCTACTTTAGTTATGTCTTTAGTGGTTTTCTTGTTCGTCCCGACTGGTTGCAGGTCTTTCATGAGACTATCGCGCCGACAGTACCACGTGGACCTGGGGAGCCGCTTGGCTATCTACTAACGCTGGTGGCCGTTATTGGTACAACGATTGCGCCCTGGATGCAGTTTTATCAGCAATCCGCGATTGCTGACAAATATATTTCCGTCGATCATCTCAACTACGAACGTATTGATACCTATGTTGGTTCATTCCTGACCGATTTTGTGGCATTTTTTATCGTGGTTGCGACTGGAGCGACGTTGTATGTCCATCATATTCAGATTACGCAGGCTAAAGATGCCGCGCTGGCGCTGGCACCATTAGTAGGGGGCAATGGCAAGATTGCGGAGATTTTGTTTGGGATTGGGTTGCTCAATGCGTCTCTCATGGCCGCCAGTGTGTTACCACTCTCGACGGCATATTCTATTGCTGAAGCCTTTGGCTGGGAGCGTGGGGTAGGACGTAAATTCAAGGATGCGCCACAGTTCTTGTTTCTCTATACGCTAGTTATTGTTGTTGGTGGAGGCGTAACGCTGTTTGTGCCAACCAATGACCTCGTATTTGTGCTGAACTTGCCGAATATTGTCGGTGGTATGCTTTTGCCGCTTATCCTGGTGCTGATGATTATATTGTGCAATGATCGCCGCCTCCTCGGTAAATATGTGAATGGGCGCGTGCGGAATTTCATCGCGTGGACTACAACTATCGTGATGACGGTTCTAACCATCTTGATTATTCTCAGCTCGATCTTCCCGAACTTGTTTAATTGAGCGGGTTTAAGAATGTAGCTAGATGAGATGTTTAGTGTTAGATCATAGGGTGGGTGATGCTAATTTTTGTGAACCTGCCCTATTATGCCTACACCGTTCAATGGCTTGTAATGTAGAGTTAAGTCTTGCTCTCTTTAGCGTTATATTTTATAATGGCAACATAAAATATAACGCTAGAGACTTTAAAGAGAAACAGGTAGCGGTTATGGCTGAAGAAGCTGATATGATACACGACCTCTCCATTATTGACGATGGCACTGGTATTGAACTCGAAGATGTTGGTAGTGAAGAGAGAATTACCGACCCTTTTAATCCTACACTGATTCGTGTTGATACACGAATCATGACGCTTGACCTTCTTTTTACACGTATTAAGCATGAAGAATTAGATGTAGTACAGAATTTTCATCGTAAAGGAGGTCTATGGAGTGATGGTGCGCAAAGTCGGCTGATCGAGTCTATTCTCATTCGTATCCCTTTACCTGTATTTTATGTTGATGCTACTGATGATGATAAATGGCTGGTAGTAGATGGTTTACAGCGTTCGGTTGCTTTGAAGCGTTTTGTGATAGATAAATCTTTGAGATTGACTGAATTAGAGTTTCTTGCATCTCTTAATGGAAAAACATACGATGAATTGCCGCCAATGTATCAACGGCGGATCAATGAAACGCAAGTGACTGTTTATCTTATTGAGAAGGGAACTCCAGGGGAAGTAAAGTTTAATATTTTCAAACGCATTAACACTGGTGAGACACCGCTATCCGCTCAAGAAATGCGTCATGTGTTAAATCAGGGTAAAGCAACTGAATTATTAGCACGGCTGGCAGCATCCCAAGAATTTAAGCAAGCTACCAGAAATAGTATTCGTAGGGAACGTCTAGCTGACCAGGAATGTGTTCTGCGTTTTCTGGCTTTCCGTATCACTCCGTATGCTCAATATAATGCCAGAGAGTTTGACAGTTTTTTGAATGATGCTATGGGTACCTTGAATAAGATGCCCGATAGTGAGCTTCAAATGCTTGAACAAGCATTCAAGCGGGCGATGGTTGCTGCGTATGATATTTTTGGGAGAAAAGCTTTTCGTAAGTGTTACAGTCTTGAAGAGACTCGTTATCCAATTAATAAGGCATTATTTGAATGCTGGTCTGTAGTCTTGAGCCAGCTAAGCGACGAGCAACTAGATCTGCTGAGATGTAGAAAAGAGAGGGTCATCAGCCAGTTTGTGAATATGATGAATGACCGAGCCTTTGATGATGCTATTTCTCATAGTGCAAGAGGCACTGCTAAGATAAAACGTCGCTTTAGTGCAATTAAAATGCTTGTGGATGAGGTGCTATCATGATTCGTAAACTAAGATTGCAGAATTTCAAGTGCTTTGAAGATCAGTCATTTGACTTCAAACCACTTACTTTGTTGACTGGTTTAAATGGAACAGGAAAATCTTCCGTTATACAATCACTTTTGTTGCTTCGGCAGTCATATAAAGCCAATACATCATATTTTATACTTAGAGGTGATTTAGTCAATATAGGGACTGGTCTCGATGCACTGTTTGAAAAAGCGGTACAAAATATTATCAGTATCAGTTTGGATGTAGAATTAGACTTTATTGAAGGCATGAGTGAAGCATATTTATCTGAATATCGTTTCTCTAATAAAAAATGGGTCTTATCATGTGATAAATATTCGGATATTTTGAAACTTCTGAAACCAGAAAATGAATCTGAAAAGCACGTAAATAATACTATGCCTAGCGCCTTGTTTCTGGATGGTTATGCTCAAAGCTATTTCCATTATTTACATGCCGAGAGATTAGGGCCACGTTTGTTCTTTGAAACATCAAATTCTCAAGTACAAGAAGATCGTCTATTAGGGTTAAAAGGTGAATACGCAGTACATTTTTTGGGAGTTCACGGCGATGAGCAAATCCCTAGTCAAAAGTTAGGTCACGAAAAAGCTTTATCGTATAGTCTAAGACATCAAGTGGAGGCGTGGCTTGGCGAGATAAGCCCTGGTACACGTATCGCTTTGGATCAAGCTGCTACAAGCTCAATGGATGTTATTGGAATTCGCTATGCTTTTGCCTCGGATACTGATGTTACTAACTATTATAGAGCGACAAATGTCGGTTTTGGCATAACATATGTATTGCCGGTACTTGTAGCCGTTCTTTCTGCTGGTTTTGGTTCGCTTTTAATTATTGAGAACCCAGAGGCGCATCTGCATCCTAAAGGGCAGGCTCAGATAGGGCGATTGCTGGCGCGTGCTGCACACGGCGGTGTGCAAATTATTGTTGAGACGCATAGCGACCACGTGCTAAATGGTATTCGTTTGGCTGTGCATGATGGGCAGGCAAAACCAGATGACGTGCAGTTACATTTTTTTAGACGGCGTGAAGAGGATGGGCAGAGTGAGGTTATTTCACCAAAGATAGATAGGGATGGGCGGATTGACCAGTGGCCCGATGATTTCTTCGATGAATGGGACAAAAGCCTGGAAGAACTGCTCATGCCGCGACGTGGAGGAGAAGAGTAGCATATGAATTTGGAGATGGTGCTGAACGATTTATCTATACAATCGCCAGCAAACAGCATTCCCGAAGCACGGCGCTTGATGGAAGAGCTAATTGACACTGTTGTTTTAGCTACATCACCATCACATGGTGTGAAGCGTACTATTCGTACTGATTCAGGATTAGATCATCTTTTGCTGGCTCCTGATTATACCATTGCTCAATGGCGTAATGACTCGGCTGTACGTCGAGAGATGCGAAGTTTCTTTAGAACGTTGACCGCTCACGCGCCCTTCTTAGATGGTGTTCTTAATCAGGAATTAGTCGATAAAAACAATATGTGCCAGTTTTTCCATGAGGGCAGAGAAGCAAAAGGGTTGGGAGCTGCTTATTTGCTAGATGCCCTTGCGCTTAGTCTGCGTTCAGAACCATTTTGGGAGGAGAGCCAGATCAATCTTTCTATTGTGGAGATGGACGAGGAAGGCATCATTCACGAAGATCAGCGTATAAGCGTGATGCACGCGAGTATGGCTACTCATGTCGAAACACATGCTGCATGGATTGTTGAACGTATACAAGCTGATCAAAAGGTTAGTAAGGGACAGAATATATGGCATAATCGAGAAGAATGGTTTCCTCGCTTGCAATTTTGTGATGTGGTTGAAGCGCAATTACAGATACTGTCTTCTGGTCATCCGCTCCTACATGCGATTTTGAAGAAGTTGCGTGAACTTGATGGCTTTTGCCTGCAATGGCATGATGGAGCCTTTGATACAAGCACTATGCCCTTTAAGGTTTCTCCTGAAAGTAGTACAACACTAGAGCAATATTGGAGCGAACGTACATTCCGTTGCCCTGACGGTGAGGAACGTTTATTTAGCTGGCATGTACGTCTTACCCCCAATTCCTGGCGTATTCACTTTATTCCTGATGACAGCACAAAAAGACTGATTATTGGCTATATCGGTCGCCATCTGCCAACCGCACGCTATAATTGAAGAGCGAACTTCATCAAAACTAAAACACAGACATATGAATCGTGCGTTGGCGGGGGCCATCTAGTTCGACCAGGATTATGCGTTGCCAGGTGCCGAGCATCAGTTGATGGTGTGTGTAGGGAATGACCAGCGAGGGACCAATGATGGATGAGATAAGATGGTCCTCAGTGTGCGAGAGATTATGTGGATGGCGATAGGGTAGGTCTGGTAAGAGATGGCGCAAGGCATCCAATAGGTCAAGATCGGTGCCTGGGTCAAGGTCGGCACTGGTCAGGCAGCAGGTGGTGTGTGCGACAAAGAGCGAGCAATGACCCTCAGTATTCTTCTCTTGCCGCAAATAGCTCTCGACTGTATCTGTAATGTCTACGATCTGATCTTTCTTGTGAGTGGACACGGTAAAGGTTCTCATAGTATCTTCTCCTGTCATGTAGTGAGCAGGTCTACCCCTTTTGTGAAGCAGGCTAACCCTCTTCCATATCCTATCACGTTTATCACCAGCCGAATGTCTCTTCACAAAAAGCATAATGGAGTGATGTACCTGCAAGTAATAGGAGAACCGCCCGTTTCTTGACAATATCTCATCTGTCTGGTACGTTTGCATTGAGTATCTCATCTGTATATTTTTTAGTCAGGATGGTAAGTGACCAGGAAGGTCAGTACCAACTTCATAGAGGAGCTACGAGGGCAAGCATGACGGGACATCTTTTTTTAGCCGGTGGGGGCGAGTTTCGTGGCATTATGATACAGCCAGACCTGCGTGCAATAGAGCTAGCTGGCGGTTTTCATGTGCCGATCAGTGTCCTTCCCACAGCAATGGCAGCCGATCAACGGTATCAGACAATGGGGGCGCAAGCGGCGTTCTGGTTTCGTAATCTGGGCGCGAAAAAGGTTGAAGTATTGCCTGTCGCGGACAAAAAGTCCGCTAACGATCCCTGGATGGCGAACTACATTAGTCAGTCGCGCCTGATTTATTTGACTGACGGCTTTATCAGCTACGCACATCGCACCTTGCAAGGAAGTGCCTGCCTGGAGGCAATGCGCACGGCATATAAGAAGGGTGCGGTACTGGCGGGTAGCGGCGCGGGTGCAATGCTGCTTTGCCAGTATTATTTTGAACCTGCGCAGCGCCAGATAGCCGCCGGTTGGGGTTTTTTGCCCAATGCCTGTGTGCTACCACATCATGATCTCTTTGGTGTTGGCTGGGTAGAGAAATTAACTCGTGCCATTCCTGATATCGTCATTCTGGGCATCGACCAACGTACTGCTATCGTCGATGATGGTGAGGGCGGCAAAAAGATTGACTGGAATATCTATGGTCAAGGAGGCGTGACGCTCTATCGACATGGTGTGCCGGTGCGATACAATGTAGGTCAGCGACTGATTGATAGTTTCAAATAGATACAGGCTGACTACAACTATTGAGCCAGCCTGACGATAGAATGGTGAATCTTCATGGTTGGCTATCTTGTCTTGGAAGGCGGGGCCGAGTTCGGCGGAAAGATGGCCGAGGCGGATCGCCGTGCGCTTGTTCTGGCAGGCGGCTTTGATGCCCCTGTGCGCATTATTCCCACTGCCGCCGCGCCAGATAATAATCATCGGCGTGCAGGCTCTAACGGCACCGACTGGTTTCGTTCGTTGGGAGCCACAAATGTCGAAGCGATTCCTTTGATTGATCGCGCTTCCGCTAATGACGCAAATATAGCCACGCAAGTGCGCCAGGCCGGTCTGATCTACATGCTTGGCGGTTTTACGGGCTATCTTGGTGAAACGCTGACCGGCAGTGCCAGCTATCAGGCCATGCTCGAAGCGTATGAGGCCGGAGCGGTGATTGCGGGTAGTAGCGCGGGCGCAATGGTCATGTGCCAGTAT
>JAJZEJ010000490.1 GCA_021828635.1 Chloroflexota bacterium | reverse complement strand
CGAAGATGAAATTAGAGATTGTCGCGACGATGCCGGGCTGGTCGGGACAAGAGATGAGTAATGTGATTGTTGATTGTTGTACTGCCACGTCGAACCTTTCCACCTTTACAACATAGTTTTATGCATAGCTCTATCGTTAATCCCAGGTGACGGACTATGCTAAACCCATCACTGTTCGTTTGAATAATTAATACTATGTTTCTCATGGGGGTCATGTCAATACCTAACTTTGCTTTGTTTATATTGCAAGAGGGACTGGACGAAAGGCTAGAAAGTGGGTACAATGACTTCTATACAGGTATGTACACAACGTCCACATTGTATTTTTTGTCAGGCGATTCTGCGAGTGAAATGTTTGAAGGAACAAGCTGTTTCACTCCGGTGATCGCCTCTATGCTTAGATAGCGTAATTGGGTTCTCCATCGTCGAGAACAACGTGGCCTCTCCGACCCACCGTTCCAATGGTTGCAGCGGTGATAGGTACATACCCCTGTTTATGAGTGAAATTTCACGTTTACTCAGGAGGTTGTATGTCTTCTAAGACCGGTACCAATCATCAGCTCTGTGATGGTTCATCTGCGGACGGAGCGGATTTACTACTGACACAGTTGCGGGCCGAAAACAGCGAGCTTCGTCACACGTTGGACATACGCACACAGGAGAATGCGCTTCTCAACGAGGTTATCTCTACAATTGGCTCTACTTTGCACCTGGATGATGTGCTTCAGCATCTCGTCGATGTCGTTGTGCGTGCGACTTCCTGCCAAATTGCCTTCATTTATATCTATGAGAAAGAGAAGGAGCAGCTTGTGCTGGCAGGGGCAAGCGAGAAGCATCAGCATCTAGTTGGCAAAATCCATATGGCGCTCGGCGAGGGTATTGCTGGTTGGGTCGCATTGCATCGCACGCCCGTCTTCCTCAAAGAGTCCGCAATGGATGATCCGCGTTTCTACTACTTTCCAGAACTAGAGGAAGAGAAATTTCAGTCAATCATGACGGTTCCCATTATCGCTAAAGATCGTCATCTGGTCGGCGTCATCACGCTTCAGGCTACCGCGCCGCACGATTTTACGGAACAGCATCAGCGTTTCATCAGCAATACTGCCGCGCTGGTTGCCAGTGCCATTGAGAATGCCCAACTCTACGAGAATACGCAACGCAAATTAAGCATCATGACCTCGCTCTCCATCTTGAGCCAGACGATTAGTTCCGGTCTCTACCTGGACGATATGCTGCGCTCGCTAGCGACGTTGACCGTGCAAATTATGGAGGCTGATCTGTGTGTTATTCTACTGATGGATCAGACACGTGAGCCAAGCAGTGAGCATAGCCGTCATCAGCGTCGTCTCTTTGTGCGGGCGACCTCGCCGAACCTGAATGAACGCGCCCATGTTCGTCCCATCGACGTTGATCACCAGATGCTCGATCAACTACGCGCCCTCAACGAGGGAACGCAACCAGCTAGTCGCACTGATAACATAATCGGTAGCGAGTTCTCGCTTGAACAGATCAATCCACTGAAAGACTCGCAGTATAAAGCTCTGGTATCGGCCCCACTCATAGCGGGTACTGAGCAACTTGGCCTGATTAACTGCTACTCTAATCGCGCTCGCCGTTATACTCCAGAAGATCAGACGCTGCTGACCACTATTGCCAACCAGGCAGCTATTGCTATCAAGAACAGCTATCTGGTTAATATGCTAGCACAAAAGAATCTGGTCAAGGGTTTTTTTGAGGATCTTCAACAAGGGACAAGTGAGAGTGAAGAGTCGTTGCGGCAACGCGCCAATTTTTTGGGCTGCGATCTCAGCAAGGTGCATGCTGTTGTGATGATCGAGATTGCGCCTGTTAATGATACAAAACAAGATGCCAGTGCTGGTGCGAGTGTGCGTCCCAAAGAAACTCGCCTGCCTGCTGTGGCTAATCGCGCACAAGACGCCGACGAGGAGTCTTATTCGCAGGGAACAACGCTCCAGGCCATGTATAAGCGCACCTGTACGCTTATCCGTCGCCGTGTTCAGGATAGCTATCCCGGTTCTATTCTGCACGAGCAGGAGAATATCCTGACCTGCATCGTGGCACTCAGCAAAGACCCCTCCGGTCTGCGTCTCAAATCCTGGTTGCAAGAACTGGCTCGCCAACTTCAACATGAATATACGGTTCGCCTGGCTATTGGCATCGGCAATCCTTGCCAGCATATTCAGGATTATCGGCGTGGCTTTGCTGAGGCGCAGGAGGCGTTACAAATGGGCCAGAGTCAGTATGATAGTCAGAATGAGACATCTCCCCAATGCACTGTGACACACTTTAACGACCTCGGTGTCTATCGCTACCTCTATAAAATCGCGCACATGGATGATCTGCGCGATGTCTATCAGGACCAGGTTGCGCATATCGATAGCTATGATCAACGCAAAAATACCGAACTGCTCGATACGCTGGAGACGTATCTGGAATGCGCAGGCAACCTGACCAAGACTTCAGAACGGCTCTTCGTGCATCGTAATACGCTCATCCAGCGTCTGGAACGTCTGCAATCGCTCTGCGATATTGACCTGCAAGAGCGTTCCAACTGGCTCACGCTTCAAGTAGCCATTAAAGTCTATAAATTGCGCATGGGGAAGTAAGCAAGGGTGAGAACAAGGCACAACCAGCCATCAGAGACTCCTTAGCAGATAGACCCGCTATCAAGAACAAGCGGACTGCAATACACTACTTATTGCGGCCCGCTTGTTCTTTACCAAGCTTGCAATCCTTACAACGATAGGCTACACTTCATCTGGAACCATCAACCTGAAAGGAACACAAAATATATGGCATCTGATCTACAAGAGTTCAGCAACGATGATTTCTGCTATTTGACAACCACGGGCCGTATAACAGGCCATCCTCACACTATTGAAATCTGGTTTGCCTTGCACAATACCACCTTGTATCTGCTCTCAGGTGGACGTGATACGTCCGATTGGGTGAAAAACATCATGCACAATCCCCAGGTGCAAGTCAGGTTACGCGAGACGACGCTGCAAAGGCAGGCGCGTGTAATCAGCGACCAGCATGAAGATATGTTGGCACGCCGCCTACTCTTCGAGAAGTATACGCCGCGTGACAGTGATAATCTGACCTCCTGGTCACAAAGCGCCCTGCCTGTTGCGATAGACATTTGATAAATAAGTAGCGTATCGCCGACTGAGCTTATACTCGTGCAGGAACGAGTTGTGTAACAGACACTGTTTGCTTATAGCTTGGTACGGAAGCAAATTCTCTCTGCGCATTCAGAAAAGCCGCTACTTCATCCCGTGAGCGCAACACTTTGCATTTTCCACGCTTCACTTTGTCCAATTTATTGACGAGCGTTTTGCGACCAATGAATGGAAATAAAAGTAATTTCACCATGTAGCGTGGGGAGAGTCGCTCTTTACATCCTACAGGCAAATCAAGGCGTTGCTGCTGCTGCTTATTGAAACGCCTTGCAAGAACACGTTGCAAGCAAAGAAGCAGTGGCATGTCCAGAAAAATAACGGTATCACAAGACTGAAGGCGCACATCGGAAGTGCTAAAATAAGAGCCTTCGATAATCCATTTGTCCTTCTGAACCAGTTCTTGCAACTTTTCGATTCTGGCTTTTTTGGGCAACTCTTTCCACCCCGGTTGCCAAAAGTAGCGGTCCAGGTGAAAGACCTCTATATCCAGAATTTTGCTTAGCTCTCGTGCCAGCGTGGATTTTCCTGCTCCAGCCGGACCAATGATTACGATCTTGCGCATACAAGTACATCTCCAACTAAAAAACGACAATAAAGCGTAAATGAGACGGCAACTTCCATCATGAATGTGATGAAAAGTTTGTCCAGTAAGTCAATTTCTGATAGTATGCAACTGTTGGAGCATTGTTCTTACGGCACGTTCTATAGAGACCTACAGGTGACAATTTGTAGCCGAATAGATGGGTCTGCCGATCTATATGCTCAACATTGCACAAATCCCCCAATCAATGCAATGAAAAACACTCTATAATTACATATGGGAATTGCTTGCCACTTTCTCAGCATCCTGGTATCTTTCCATAAGGTTATATAATGCTATCAATTTCTCATTTGTTCGTGTAATTAATGGATGCCCAGGCTTCAAAACCCGTTTATTGATGGTCAACGCTCTCAGATATAATTGCTCAGCTTCATTATACTGTTTCCGGCAAATATGAATATCTGCCTGAGTCGTGTAGTTGTATGATAGCAATTGATGCTCGTTTCCAAGCAACTTTTGACGGATAGCCAGTGATTCTTTCGTTAAAGGTTCAGCATCATCACATCTTCCCTGCTTGACATACATTTCAGCTAAGTTATTGAGAGTCATCGCAACCTGGGGATGTTCCCGACCAAAGATTTTTTCTCTCGTTTCCAGCACCTCCCTGTACAACTTTTCTGCTTGACGATAGCTATGAGTCGCGTCGTAGGCTCTCGCTAACATCGTTAGTGTGGAAGCTGTATTAGGATGATCTGGTCTAAGTTTCTTTTGGATCGTCAAAGCCTGATTACATAACTCTAGTGTCTGAGCATAGTTACCTTGTGAGAAGTAGAATTTTGCTTGTGCATAGTAGCTCTCAGCCACATCAAGGTGATGCTCTCCTAAAATCTCCTCTCGAATCCGTAAAGCTTCCCGGTACATTGGTTCCGCTCTCGCATATTCGCCCCACGCACGATACAGACGAGCCAAATTATTGAGAGTCTGAGCTACAGCTGGATGTTCGTGTACTAAAAGCTTCTCTTGAATGCTTAATGCCTGTTCATAGAGGTTCTCAGCTTGAACAAAGTCATCTTTTAAGCGGTAAAAGTGTGCGAGGTGATTCAATGTCTGCGCATAAGAAATGTCGGGATGTTCTTCGCCGGATATCCCTTTTTGCGCTTTCAAAGCATCTAAGTAAAGATCTTCTGCCTGCTCATATATACCACGAGCGGTATATATATCTGCCAGAAGACCAAGACTGATAGCGACATCGGTAAGTCGGTCTTTTGCCAGATTTTGTCGTATGTGCAACGCCTGTAAGCAATATTTCTCGGCCTCTTGATAGCTAGCCTCATCATAGTAGAGCAATGCGATATTATGTAACGTTGTGGCAGTATGAAAGTTCTGGTGGCCTAACACTTGTTGGCGAATTTTCAACGCACTCTCTAAGTATTGTCGGGCCTCTTTGTAATTGCTCTGACCAAGATAGAAGCGGCCTAGATCGTTTTGGCTGGCTGCAATATCAGGGTGTCCTGGTGGTAGAAGTGTATTGCGTATCTCCAATGATTGTCGCAAAAGCTTTTTAGCTTCCTCATACTCGGCGTCCACCATCAAATAGACGCCGACCTGATTGAAGAGCCGGGCTGCTTCAAGGGAGGAAATCTGGTATGTTTCGGCGTGTTCAATACAGACCTGGGCATGGGAAAGATAGGGTTGGCACTGCTTCCATGTGACCAGATCAACATCGGGAAAAACCCGATTAGTAGCTTGCAAGGCGCGTTCTGCCCACTGACGTTGTTGCTCGTAATTCATACCATCCTTGATGACGGCCGCGACGAGGCGATGAATACTCAATTCACGCTTCTCAGGATTTCTTCGTATGAGCGAGTAGCGTAACAATACTCCTAGTGCGCTGTTGATTGCTAGCTCATCAACAACTGGCGTTTCTTGTACAGGTTCAAGCTTTTGCGCCCCTTGAGTAATCAGGTCTTCAGGGATGGCTTCTGGATGCAAGAATGCTAGCAAGTATAAGAGATCAGTGGCGACAGGATTGGCATCCGCTACTTGTCGGAATGAAAGCGACCATGTGGCGACGACCGAGTGAGGGTGGCTATCGGTAGGTTGCATACTGCGTATCTGCAACAATTCTCTGCGTCTCACACGATAGAGCTTCAGATAACCTTGCAAGCCACAGTTCGTCTCTTCAATGTAAGCAGCCGCCTGGTCAAGTGCCAGGGGCAGGGCGTCGAGTTCTTTGACAATCTCTTCGGCGAGCGTGTACATATCTCCATTTATAGCATCAAGCGAGGCTGTATTGCTCAGCAATCTAGTACGGCGCAAGAGAAATAACACGCCATCTTCTACGCCCATCGTCTCAACTTCAATACTATCTGCAAGCTCGCCGAGCGTGTGTAAGCGCGTTGTAATGAGAATACTACCTTGACAATTTCTCGGTAAAAACTCGGTACTCATCCTTGTATCTTCCAGATTATCTAGAATCAAGAGCCAGTTTGGATGCGTAGCTAACCAGTGTCTCACAGCAGCAATGGCCTCGCGCTCATGTTGCTCTGACAACTTTAATATGTTGGCTAAGATCACAAAATCAGCGACAAAGGTGCTATGCGAAGAGGCATCAACCCAGAAGATCGTATCGTAGTGATGTCGATAACGGTAAACATATTCAAGTGCAATCTGCGTCTTGCCAATGCCACCTAGTCCGCTAATGGCATAGGTTTGTGTGAGTGCGACGGATTTCTGATGCAGCAGTATGTCATCGAGTCGTGCAAGAAGCTCTTCGCGGCCCGTGAAAAACGGGTTGCGCAGGTAGGGAATATGCAGGTCAGATGTGGCAACTGGATACAGGCCAGGAATGCGCTTAACTTCATTGTCATTATCAATACTTTGCACCAGCCCCAGCTCTTCCAGGCTTTTGCCAAAGAGTTCTGATAGCTTTTGTCTGAAGTATGGCGTAGGACTGCTGGCAGCTTTTTCCCAACGACTTATCGTAATCTGCGTCGTCCCAAGCCGACGTGCCAGATCACTTTGTGTCCATCCACGTTGTACACGTAACAATCTTAATTGCGATGGAAAAAGTTGTGAACCTTTCCTAGTTGTCTCAGCTATGTTCTCTGAGTACATCTCATTCCTTCTGCCTATGAAAGTAAATAACATGGTAGAAAATAAAATGATATATGTTTGATATATGTTTGATATATGCATGCTACCAAACATATCTAAATTAGTCAAGACTTTTCTAATTGTCTGTCGTCAAATTGAGAGACACCGCATGGATAGGTTGAGCATTCCTGTAATCGATGAATACCATCGGGCCAGATGCTTTTTTCTTAAAGGAGGACGGTACAGATGCGCTACAAGAAAACAATGGAAGCCATCCCAGTTCCTAACCCAAACATCTTCGACCATGCGTATTTTGTCCATGTATTGCTTGCCTTGATGACAGGTCAGTGGCATCCTACTCAAGATCAGCAGGAAGAGCTGATTACGCACTTGAACGAATGCGTAGCTTGCCAAAAGATGCTGACAAAATGGCTACATGAGGAACGTGACTACGATAGAAAACATGACGGCGAGAGTGCAATTCTTCAAGAATTGCTTTCACAGCTTGAACAAACACTACACAATACCCAGGTTCATACAGAGATAGGAGCCTATATCGATAGACTTTTTGAACAAGGAGAAGAAGCTGCTAATCTACAATTTCCCCAATTCGCCAGACACCTGCGTACATGTAAAGCATACCGTTCCGATGTGGAGGAAACATGGGCCTTGTTGCGTTTGCTAGAACAGAATGATGCAGCACCCTGATGAAGCTTCATCAGGTCTACAAACCCTCCTGCTAGTGTGTCTGCAATGACAAAAGCGCCGGTATAAGGCTTATCATCACTAGTATATTATTCTCTTTTCAGATACTTTCGGACTTCCCGAATAATATAATAGAGGATATAAGGCTCTATACCGAGTTCCTTTGCCGTCTCTTTGGCAGATTGTTGCTCGAAAAAAACTTTTTGCATGACCTGCCAACAGCGTTCAGTATCATTGCGGGTAAGGGCGTAGTGCTGTAACTTTGCTACAACTTCGCTTAGAGTTTCACGGCCGATACACTCATCCTCTACCGTGCGTGATGATAGAAGTTGAGGGGTCTCTACGCCTTCCTCACTCTCTTCGTATGCCGTCTTCAAAGGCTCGATTTGTAAGCGTTCTTGCCTGAGCGATCTGTAGCGATCATCTTTACGCCAGTTTGCGGCTTTGATTAGCCAGGTCGTGAGCTTACAATCATGCTTGAATGTGTGCAGATTTCTGACCACTGTGATCATGATCTTTTGTACAACATCATCTCTCTCGTCGATAGGAACCTTCAATTTGTTCATCAGGTGCATAAAAAATTCACGGCAATACGTCCAATGTGGTGATGAGGGATCGTTAAGCATCTCAGCAACAATTGCTTTGTCGTCCTCACCAGGCCACGCATACTGTGTTTGTGTATGGTCGCGTGGAGACGGCTGCATCATATCTTCTCCTCCTTCTCGTTATCTTTTATCTCAAGCTTCATCGCTATGCAGACTACATGGTATGAGGAGCGCAACCACTTTCACCGCTTCAGAGTCCGTAAATCATCGACTGCCACTTTAATATATCATCACCAGTTCTTTACTGTAAAATAATATGTGATGTAATAATATTTTGCTCCATTAATCTATCAGACGTTCAATCATCAACCTTCTTAAAGATTTTCCCTTCCCAAAAGAGTAGCACTCTATAACACAAACTTGTTATAAGATATTGGTATAAGATGTATAAGACGGCATAAGAGAAAGCCTCTCCAACCTTGTTTATAAGCGATAAAAAGCTTGCTTTGTTCTCATTTACCCTCCTTTTCTCCTAACCTGAGTTTATTCATGATGAAGCCATAGAGGAGTTTAGCACAAGACTTCCTGACTATACTTGCGAAGGTAGAGGTATGCTAAGCACGCTTCCAGGTTTTACAGGAATTGGTGCTGTGAGA
>JAJZEJ010000296.1 GCA_021828635.1 Chloroflexota bacterium | reverse complement strand
GGCTGTGGCATAGAGTAGTGCCGCAATGGCACCCGCTAAACGCCCAAAGTAGCGCCGTGTAAAGAGATAGGTAAGCAGAGCGGCGATAGTGGTAAAAAGGCTAACCAGCATCGCGCCCCAGAGTGGATTAGCCGTGAAAAAGGCAACGAGCATGAAAAGATAAATGACACCCGGAGGGTTAGAGATACCGATGGAGGCGGCGTTACTGGTAACAGGCAGCAAGCCATGCGTCACTGCGTCGTGTGCCAGGCGAAAGAGCATCGCTTGATCTTGATCAAACTCGGTCGTGTTGATCTTGTAGAAGCGCAAAAAGCCTGCGACCAGCAAGATAAGATAGGTTTCCCAGCAGAGCCACCAGGGAGCCATCATTGGCTCTTTAACAGACGCGGCGGTATCAGCCGGTGATATATGCACTTTTAACACCGTTCCTCGCTCCTCGTTCACGGCACATATTTTCAATACAGACAAGAGAGTTATGGTATAGCTATGGAACTTCCCGATAGAGAAGAGTCGTGTATTGAGCCAAGCGCGATATGGCGCGTGCGGTTGATATACGTCTCCATCGTGATAGGACCATATGATAGATTATACGGGGAAGACTGGTAGAATTGTCCACTGAATAGGACAAAAGATACAGTTCTGGGCATCGGTGGCACGTGGAAGGCGATAAGTACCTGGTCTCCGGCACGCATTGAGGTTAACATACATGTGGCCGTGCGCTGTAAGGGCTGGTTGCCGTTAGGAGTTTCTTGTAGCTGGTAGCTATAGTTGGTGCGATAGTGCGCTGCTACAGAGTCGAGCAAGCTCCAGCGAGTTACATACCAGGATGTGTTTACCGCACTGAATAATGTTGGTTGGCCCGTATTGAGCAGTTGTAAATGTCCGGCAAAGGCTTGTACCGGCGTAGCTTGAGGTAACGGATTGACAATATAAAGGTGGAATGGTGGGCCGCCCAGACGTTGCGGCTCAGCGACGAGCTTTGCCGTCGTGAAATGGGCTAGCAAGGCTTCACTAAGCGTACTATAGGGATTGACCAGCATAACAGCAGGGCCAGCAGCGAGATTGGGTAGCACAAGGCAACGTGAGTCATCGAAAAGTGTGGTTGGTGTGTGCATCTGTTTTGCCAGATAGCTCATCGCTGCTTGCGTTGTCGGGTTCGTCGTCATATACACGTGGTTAAGGTGATTGCGTTGCGCTACCTGGTCGGCGAGCGTCATGGCATGTTGCAATGAACTGAGATCATCATAGTAGGGATTGCCAATCTGTAGTTCATTATAATGCCCAAGCCCATAATCTACCACGGAAGCCAAGCTGGCGGCAAATTGCGCGACAGTGATAAAAATAGTCAAAAAGATGACAGCATAGCGTGCGATTGCGTCCCAATGCTGAAAACGCCGACACCACTCGACAATCTGGCCTAGCAAGATACCGATGAGGATGAACTGACCCGGCATAAAGAAGATGAAATAGTGTGGGTAAATAATCAGAGAAAGGTGTGAAAGTACCAACACAGGTACAACTTGCCAGGCTAATAGCACTAACAAGCCACACTTTTGTGGCGTCTTGTATAAGTCTATCCACCAATATTTCATAGAGCCGACAACTGGCAAACGATCAACCCACGAAGACGCGCCATTTACCTCTGTTCCTTCCCGCGTAGAGGCCGATGTATCACGCCCATTCTTGCGTCGATGAGGCCAAAGAACACGTAACAAGGCGAAGGTTGCACCCCCGATCATCAGCCAGAGCATGGTTTTTGCTAGCCAGCGTACCCACGGCAACACTGCGTAAATCATAGCATGTGGGTCCGCAGGCAGTAATTGCGGGTTATAGGGACTTAGAAATAATTGATAGTAAAAGAACGTCAGATTTTTGACTTGGGTGTGATGTTTGGTTGCACTTAGCAGGATATGAATGTCCTGAAATTTTGACGAGATTTCCCAGAGGATATAAGGGCAATAGATAATCAGCAAGCCAAGTACGCCGAGGGCGAGATCGCGCCAGCGCAGAGTGCCAGGAGAGAACACAAGCGCCACCAGTAGCGTGGCTCCGAGTAGCACTGTACTGGCGTGAAGCTGAACGAGCAGGCCCAGCAGGACCAGGGCCGGAAAGAGCCAACCTTTACGGCGTTCAACAACACCTACGAACAGGCAAAAGATATAGAGCATCACGAAAAGTGGCAATAGATTCTGCTGCCAGATGAAACGCGAATAAAAGACCGCTAGCGTAGCGGTAGCAAAGCTGAGTGCGGCAATCGTTGCTGCTAGACGACCGTAGTAGTGGCGCACAAAGCAATAGCATAGTCCTACGGCCAGTGTATTACATAGCGCGGTGAAGATTGCGCCGCTCAGTGGATTGGCGCTCAAAAGCGCCGGTAGCATATAAAGATAGATGACCGCCGGAGGGTTGACAATATGAATTGAGGCGATATTGCTAGTGGCGACTAGCATGCCATGCCTGATGGCATTATCGGCCATTCCAAAGACCGCTGCCTGATCGTCGTCGAACTCTGTTGTTTGGAGGAGATAGAAACGCAAAAAAGCTGCTACAGCGAGAATCAGGTAGAGTTCCCAGGAGAGCAGTAGATTTTTCAAGACAGCGCGATACTTCAATGGGCGTTCATCCCCTTGTGGGGACGAACGCTCTTTTTCCAGAGTAAGCTTCATAGACTGAGTACGCTCCTGACCGCCTCAATAGTCGGTTTTACCACAATACCACTATCACTTCGAGGAATGCCCGTTTTGCTATCCTTGAGCAGCGTGCCAGTCAGGATGCCAACAACGCGCTCATCGTGTTTGATGATACCACGTGCCACAAGCTTACGGACACCAGCCAGTGTCGCGGCGGAAGCTGGCTCACAACCGATACCAGCACGGTCGATCACGGCTTTTGCGGCCAAAATCTCTTCGTCGGCGACTTCCTCAACGATGCCATCGGACTCTTCGATGACACGGCGTGCGCGGGCATAGCTAACCGGATTGCCGATTTTGATGGCGCTTGCCACCGTCTCCGCATGGATGCTCTCATAGTGCGCGAAGCTTTGTCGGAAGCTGCGATAGAAAGGATTGGCACCGGCAGCCTGAATTGAGGCGATACGTGGCATATGACCGATGAGCGAGAGCTGACATGCCTGCCGGAAAGCCTTGCCGATAGCTGAGGTGTTGCCCAGGTTGCCAGCAGGCAACACTAGCCAATCAGGTGCCTGCCAGTCCAGCTGTTGCAGTAGTTCAAAGCCAATAGCCTTCTGTCCCTCGATCCGAAATGGATTGAGTGAGTTGAGCAGATAGATACCCATCTCGTTACAGACCTGTTCAACCAGACGCATGGCATCGTCGAAATCGCCCTCGATCTGCACTGTGGTCGCGCCATAGGCCAGCGATTGTGCCAGCTTGCCACCAGCTACGTTGCCAGCAGGCAGGAAGACAATGCTAGGCATACCTGCCTGCGCGGCGTAGGCAGCCAGCGAGGCCGAGGTATTACCGGTCGATGCGCAGGCCACCGCTTTCGCGCCCAGCATCCGAGCCATCGTAACGCCAACCGTCATGCCACGATCTTTGAAGCTGCCACTGGGATTTTCGCCCTCGTGTTTAAGAAAGAAACGTTCCAGACCGGCATAGAGGCCGATTTGCCGATGTCCAATGCGCGTGGGGCCACAGTTCTCAATGCCAACCGGATAAAGGCTGGTATTGCCCTCTGGGTGACTGACAATATACTGCTCAGGCGCGGAGAGAATCAATTCACGATAACGCCAGACACCGCTATGATCGAGCAGCATACTATCGGAGCCAACCGGCCAGATTGGTGCTGTAGTGGCTCGCTCATCGAAAAGCTGACGCCAGGATGCTCCTGCGGCTGGTGTTACATCTGCTGGAGTATCCAGGTCAAAGTGTGGGTTCTGCTTTTCCGTGGACATAGATGCGTTGGCGTAAGGTAATCGCGGATGTAGCTCGACATCCAGTACCCCCCCACATTCACAGCGGTAGCGTGGGGTGGGTATGCCTATATGGGGATTGTTTTCAAGGGCAGCGTAGGGCGTTGAACATTCAACGCAGCGTAGCATGGTTGAGGCCAGAGCCTCAACCACTTCTACATCTGGCATATTAGGCGAGGGATTGTTCGCCCTGTTCTCTTCCTGGTCGGTCGGGCGACCAGTAGAATTGATTGCCATAGCGTGCGCTATCTTCCTTTCTTATGCGGCTACGCGCGGTATTTAGAACCCGCGCTCCATGCTGGTCTGCTCGTAACACCATGCCTGTTCCGTCAATTCCGGCAGCATGTGCGGTTTGTTGCATCGCTTGTAGAACCTCGCGGAAATGTGAACTGGTGAGTGCGATAAGCGATGAACCACCACCAGAAAGGCAAGCTCCATGCGCTCCCGCTATCACAGCCGCATCGATAATGTCGGGCATGGTGGGAAAGAGTGCTTGACGATAGGGCTGATGCAAACGGTCCTGCATAGCTTCGCCAATCAGCTCATAGCGCCCCGTCTGCAACGCTGTTAAAAGCAGGGCTACGCGCCCGGTATTAAATGTCACATCGGCCTTCGAGTAGGTGGCGGGTAGCAACTTACGCCCCTCGACGGTATCCATTGGGAAAGAAGGCGTGAAGATGACTGCTCTCAAATCATTGGGGAAGGGTGTTTTAATGGCGTGAATCTTGCCTGCGACATTCGTTGTGGCGACCAATCCACCGAGCAGTGCGGGTGCAACATTGTCTGGATGATTTCCGGCCTCGGCTTCGACGGCCAGATCTAAAAGTTCTTCTTTCGGCACTGCTAACTGTTGTGGACGCAACCATTCATTAGCGGCCACCAGTCCCCCAACGACTGCTGTCGCGCTACTACCCAGGCCACACCCCGGAGGAATGCTGATAGACATGCGAATACGCACAGCAGGAAGCTCGACCTGTCTGCGCTCAAAGAGGAGGGCAAACGCCCGGAAGAATAGATTATCGGATTCTGTGGAGAGTTCCGTTCCCAATGCACCTTCGATCTCTATCAATGGGTGTTGTGGGCTCCCATGCCACTCTTCTACCTCGAAGCGATTATACAGTTGTAAAGCCAGCCCCAGGCTATCAAAGCCGGGGCCAAGATTAGCTGATGTTGCGGGCGTGCGAACTGTCACAGAGACAGGTAATACCAGTGCCATCGGCGGCTACCTGCCTTTCTGCTGAAACGTGCATCATCTGTTCGTTCCTTTCTCAAACACAATCATTCTACCATATTTTACTAAAAACACAACAGTAAAGGTACTAATTGGGGGACAAGAAGGTTTGTTTCTTTCCCATTCAGAGACGCCTGCGAGGGTCGCCCTCTCTCATGCTGACGAATCCTGTTCGTCAACAGTTAGCGTAGAGGGCGACCCTCGCAGGTTAAATGGCGGCTGGAGTCTCTTCGATGCTCTGAGCAATGAAGGTCAGATCATCGTCGGTGACATATTTCTTTTCGTCGGCCACTGCGATAAATCGCTTATAGGCGACTTTCAGATTTTCGGCACTGAGCCGATAGCCAAGCTGACGCAGGCGTGCATCCAGGCCATGACGGCCAGAATGCTTGCCCAGGACCATTTTGGTATCTTTCCAACCAACTGATTGTGGTGTCATGATTTCATAGGTCAGGCGATTCTTCAGCACACCATCCTGGTGGATACCGGCCTCATGCGCGAAGGCGTTGGCTCCGACAATCGCTTTGTTAGGCTGTACCGGAATGCTAGAGAGGCGGCTAACAAGCTGGCTGGTGGCAAGTAGCTCTTCAGCGTTGATATGTGTATCAATGCCGCCGAAGAGTTCGTGCCGCGTGCGGAGCGCCATGACGACCTCTTCCACCGACGTATTGCCTGCACGCTCGCCAATGCCATTGACCGTGACCTCGATTTGACGCGCTCCGGCCTTGATCGCGGCCAGCGTATTGGCCGTTGCCATACCCAGATCATCGTGGCAGTGCGCACTCATCGTCACCTCTTCCATGCCTGGCACGCGCTCGCGTAGATAACGGAAGAGTGCCTCGTACTCGTTGGGCATCGTATAGCCAACCGTATCGGGGATATTAATGGTCGTGGCTCCAGACTTGATCGCGGCCTCGCAGATACGGCACAGATACTCCCAATCACTGCGTGTGCCGTCTTCAGCAGAGAACTCAATGGTTGGGCAAAGATTGCGTGCGTAGGCAACCATTGATGTCACTTGCTGAAGCGCCTCGTCGCGGCTCAATTTGAGCTTATATTGAAGGTGGATATCAGAGGTGGCAAGAAACACATGGATGGCTGGTCGCTCGGCTTCGCGGACAGCTTCCCAGACGGCATCGATATCGCTGGCATTGGCGCGTGCAAGGCCAGTAATGATTGGTCCTTTTGTTCGACGTGCGATCTCCTTAACCGCCGCGAGATCACCAGGTGAGGCGGCGGGAAAACCGGCTTCGATGATGTCCACGTTGAGGCGTACAAGCTGCTCAGCAACTTGCAGTTTCTCTTCGGTGGTCATTGTGGCTCCAGGTGATTGCTCACCATCACGCAGAGTTGTATCAAAAACTTTTACTACCGCAGGGTCTCCCATTGTCTTGTCTCCTCCTTAAAAATGCGTCAATGCTTATTTTGTTGCTTTGACATCGGCTTCGTTGCTTCCAGGCTGTGTAGTGACGGGGTTGAGCCAGGGCATCATTGCACGCAGTTCGCGCCCAACCTGCTCGATCTGATGTTCGGCACCACGGTGACGCATTGCCAGGAAGCTTGGACGGCCTGCCTGGTTTTCAAGAATCCAGCGATTGGCAAAGGTACCGTCCTGAATCTCGCTCAATACCTTGCGCATCGACTCGCGTACATGCTCGTCGATGATACGTGGGCCAGATACATAGTCGCCGTATTCGGCTGTGTCGCTGACAGAGTAGCGCATATAGCTCATACCGCCCTGGTACATCAGGTCTACGATGAGCTTCATTTCATGCATACACTCGAAATAGGCCAGTTCTGGCTGGTAGCCAGCTTCAACCAGCGTTTCAAAGGCGTTGCGGATCAGCGAGGTGACGCCGCCGCAGAGAACCGTCTGCTCACCGAACAGATCGGTCTCGGTCTCTTCACCGATGGTGGTGCGCAACACTCCGGCACGGGTGCAACCAATCGCACGAGCATACGAAAGCGTCAGTGCCTGCGCGTTGCCAGTGGCATCTTGATAGACAGCCCAGAGCGCGGGAACGCCAACGCCCTCGACATAGAGGCGGCGTACCATGTGGCCGGGACTCTTTGGCGCGACCATCGCTACATCAATATCGGCTGGTGGCACAATCTGCGCAAAGTGCAGGCTGAAACCATGTGCTGTCAAGAGCATCTTGCCAGGGGCCAGGCCAGGGCGAATATCACGCTCGAAGACCTCGCGGTGATGCTGATCAGGAATGAGAAGCATAATTACATCGGCCTGCTCGGCGGCATCGGCTGGCGTCATGACACGCAATCCATCAGCCTCGGCCTTTGCCCGGCTGCGACTCCCTTTAGGCAGACCAACCACGACATCACAACCACTGTCGCGCATATTCAGCGCGTGCGCATGGCCCTGGCTACCGTAGCCGATGACCGCAACCCGTTTATGCTGGATAAGTTCAAGATTTGCATCTGCGTCATAATAGATAGTTGCCATAAATCCACGTACTCCTTACTACTACTGTTGAGATAAGTTATCGTAAGGGATGACACAATGTCATCCCTCGCTCTGGTCGTTACCACGTGCAATGGCGACATGGCCGGAACGCGCAATCTCACGAATGCCGTACTCTTGCAGGCGTTCAATGAGCTTCTCGACGTTCTCGATGCTACCCGCAATCTCTAGCGTGACGGTTTCTGCCGTGACATCGACGGTATGCGCTCCGAAAAGGAGTCCGCACGCGATGATGTCATTGAAGTTGGCAGCATCTTTGTTGACTTTAATCAGTGCCAGTTCGCGTGTGATGGCCTGCTCAGCCGTAAGATAGACGACCTCTTGCACGTCAACAGCTTTGCGCAATTGCTCTACGAGGTGGTGGATGCCCACCTCTGAGTCATTGACGGTGATGGAGATGCGAACTACCTGCGGCATGATGCCCTGACTCATTACCAGCGTCTGCATGTTGGCACGGCGACGGCGCATAACGCCGACCACACGGTCAATTGCTCCCGGTCGATCATTAACCTGTGTTACCAGGATGTAGTTATGTGCTACATCCTGTGGAATACTAGAATGTCCTGCCCGTTCTATTGTTGTACCCATCTGCGTATTTCCCATCGTAAATCCCCTCTGGCTGCTTTTTGTTGCTGCTTTATTCTTCAATCATGTTAGTGATTGCCGAACCAGGAGCGACCATCGGGTACACATTGCCCTCAGGCTCAATCACGAAATCGATAATCACGGTGCCTTCAGTCTCGATAGCTTGCTGAATGGCTGCCGGAACATCAGCGCGATTGGTAACGCGCATGCCGGTCAGGC
Organism: Chloroflexota bacterium; assembly: GCA_021828635.1. The sequence continues at coordinate 338 of JAJZEJ010000296.1, read as the reverse complement.
CATAAGCGTCGGCCAGCTTGACATAATCGGGGCCAGTAATCGGCGTCTCAGAGTAGTTGTGGTTGTGGAAGAATTGCTGCCACTGGCGCACCATACCGAGATAGCCGTTATTCATAATAGCGATCTTGAGCGTTATGCCCTCTTGCTGGAGCGTTGCCAGCTCCTGAATATTCATCTGGAAACCACCATCGCCTGCCACCACCCAGACCGCATCGTCAGGCATGCCCATTTTGACACCCATCGCGGCGGGAAGCGCGAAACCCATTGTACCCAGGCCACCAGAGGTGATATGGCTATTGCGGCGCGTCCACTGGTAGAAACGTGCCGTCCACATCTGG
>JAJZEJ010000060.1 GCA_021828635.1 Chloroflexota bacterium | reverse complement strand
AAAAACTGGCCTTTTGGACAGGACGTACTGATTCAAATAAACGAAATCCCGTAGGGACGTGATTTATCACGTCCCTACGGGATTTCGTGGGCGATAAGCCCAATACCGTTTTTGGGGCGCATGGTGATGGAAGGCACAAGTTCGAGTGGCTCAGGTGTGGCGAGCGTGAAACGCCAGTGCTGGGCTAGTGTAGCAAGGGCGAGACACGATTCTACCAGCGCAAAGTTGTTGCCGATGCAGAGCCGTTGTCCACCGCCGAACGGGAAATAGGCGTAGCGCGTGGGATGCTTAGCCATCTGGCTCCAACGTTCTGGGCGAAATGCCTCTGGCTCATCGTAAAAGCGTGCGTCACGTTGCACGACCCAGGGTGAGAGCAGCACTACCGCTTTGGGTGCGATGGGATAGCCGCCAATCTCATCAGCCTGGATACAATCACGGAAGATACCCCAGACTGGCGGGTAGAGACGCATAGCCTCGACAACAATCTGCTCGCTATAAGGTAAATTAGGCAAATCCTCTATTGTCGGCGTTCTGCCAGCCAGCACGCTATCAAGCTCATCATGCAGTTTCTCTTCCACATCGGGATGCTCGGCCAGCAAACGCCAGGTAAAAGCCAGTGCCAGTGCAACTGTTTCATGACCGGCGATATAGAGATTGACCACCTCATCGCGGATGTGTTTATCGGTCATGCGCTGACCATCTTCATCCTGTGCCTGGAGCAGCGTCGAGAGGAGGTCGTTGCTGCTCGCGTTACGCTGGCGATGCTCGCGGATGATCTGCTCGATGATCGTATTCAACTCGGCCAGCGCGGCATTATATTGGCGATTGCCGGAGGTCGGGAACCAATCAGGAAACTGGATTGGGCGCACGGCAGCGGCGCTGACCTGATCGATCAGAATGTCGAGGACGTGACCGATTTTGCGCGTATCACCAGCATCATCATTGTCGAAGAGCGTTTTGACCACAATGCCTAGCGAGAGCCGCATCATCTCATCGTGCATATTCAGCGTGGCACCATCCTGCCAGTGTTCGGCGAGGCGTTGTGTGAGGTCAACCATCGCGCTACTATAGCGGTCGATATTTTTGTGATGGAAAGATGGTTGCATCAGACGGCGTTGACGCAACCAGAAAGCGCCTTCGCTGAAGATCAGCCCATTGCCGAACAGGCTTTTACGGCGTTGCGTGAAGCGCGATTTGCTATAGTATTTCTGGTGCGTCGTTAGTACATGCTCAATATGGTCAGGGTGGCTGAACATGTAGATAGCCGTGGTTCCCAAGCGTATTTGTAAAATGTCGCCGTAGGTCTGGGCGCAGCGACGCAGGTAGTTAAGTGGTTCTTGCACGAATGCGCGTGCGTTGCCAATCAATGGTTCTCCTGGTGGGCCAGGAGGCACAGCCTGCTGCATGCGTTGTGTGTGCCGTAGAACTGCCATCAATCCTTGCCTGTCTTTCCGTTTGAGAGCAACAACATCAATTGCTTGTGATCGCTCTCATGAGGGCATAACGAAATAATAACTCTGTTATAGAGACGAGTATGCCCGAAATTATGGAGCAATTAGAATGCTGTGATTTGATGCTTTGGTTGTGAGTATCTTATTGATCTGTCGCGCTATCAGGCATCTCGTTCCAGGATTCCAGAATGTCTTTTAGTGCCAGCAGGTTGTAGGAGAGTTGTTCACGAATAGCTTGTATCAAGCTGTCATCATCCATTGTGGTGTTGTTTTCCATGAGTTGGACAGTCGCTTCGCGGGTAAGATTAGTGCCGCCGCACGCTGCTTTTGCCAATTGGAAATGAATGTAACAAGGTGCAATACCGGCGATGCTTTTGAGGGTGAAGACGCTGCCTGGTTCATATTCGATAATTTCAAACGTGAAATCCATACGTTTCTTTGCGAAATAGATAGTGCAACGCATAACTGCCCCAGCTTGCCTTGCGAGTGGTGGCACTAAGCGAACCGATGCAAAGACACTGGACCATACCATCAGATTTTCAAGATTGCTTATGTATGCGAACACAACCTCCGTGGATTGCCTAATAAAGACACTTTGTTGCTCATGCAGTTTGATCAAGAGAATGTCTTTTCCCCTCTTTTACTGTTGAATTGACAGGACTATTTAAGTATACTGATGAATAGGGTCATTGGCTATTAATTTGGTAACGGTTTGTCTACTCAATGTCTACTGTGGTCTTGTGATCCATCATTCGCGGGGAAAAAGTGGGCGCGATAAATTGGCCCCTACGGAGGATGGGTAGCATTATACTTTCTCGAAATCTAGAAGCAGTGAGCGGAAAGACACATGAAGAAGTCATTTGGCGTGCTTGTGCAACAGTATCTTCGTACTGGTGGTCATACACAGCAAGAGCTGGCGGCTGAGTTGGCACTCCATCCAAAGGTACTTAGTCGTAAGTTGAATGGTACTGGAAGTGCCTATTTGAGCAATCAGGATATTCATAAGATTATTATGACGTTAGTCAGGTGGCGGGCTATTATCACGAGAGACGAAGTTGTACAATTGCTTGCCGACGCAGGGTTAGCTCCAACATTATTCACTGACGAGGAATGGCATAACTCACCGCTCAATGAGTTGGAGGCAATGCTTATATTACCTCCTGTTATCGAAAGCTTTGACCCTCCTACGTATACGCCGCTCCACAATTTGCCTGCCGTGACAACACGGCTCGTTGGGCGTGAATGGGCTATGGAACGGCTCCGATCCTTGCTTATGCGCGAAGATGTGCGCCTGGTTACGCTCGTTGGCACTGGTGGTTGTGGTAAAACACGCTTGGCGTTACAACTAGCTAATGATCTACTGGAGATATTTCCTCAAGGCGTCTGGTTCGTCTCTTTGGCGGGTATCAATGATCCCGCGCTAGTACCAATGAGTATCCTCAATACACTGGATATCCACTCTTCCCCCGGCTCACCGCCATTACAAATATTGATAAATTATCTGCGTAATAAACAGTTGTTGCTTATCCTGGATAATTTTGAGCAGTTAAGTGAAGCTACGACTGTTATAAGCGAACTACTTGCTGCAATTCTCAATCTCAAGCTTCTGGTAACGAGTAGAGTGGCCCTACATCTCAATGGCGAGCATGAGTTCAGAGTACCATCATTGGATCTTCCCGATCCCAAAGCTTCTTTGCCACCAGCAGATTTGTTTTATTACAGTGCGGTGCAACTGTTTGTAGAACGCGCCCAGGCAGTGCGACCAGATTTTGCTGTAACGGAAAGAAATGCTGCCGCTATTGTACAGATTTGTATGCGCCTGGATGGTTTACCACTGGCTCTGGAATTGGCTGCCGCACGAGTCAAAGTTCTGTCAACGACGGTACTATTGGAGCGCCTCTCGAAGACTCCCTTTACAATTCTACGTGGTGGTGCTAAAGACCTGCCTGAAAGGCATAAAACACTCTATAGTACGATTGCATGGAGCTACAATTTACTCTCACCTGAAGAACAGGTGTGGTTTCGCTGCCTCGCTATATTTTCTAGCGGTTGCACGCTTGAGGCTGTAGAGACAATGATGCAAAACATGGTGATAGAAGCAACTGAGGCGTTTTCAACAATTTCGTCTATCGATCTGCTGACTGATCTTGTCGATAACAATCTACTGGTACAATCATCTGATGAAGGTGGGCAAGTACGCTTTAGTATGCTGGAAACGCTACGTGAATATGCGCAAGAGCAGATGATTGTGCATGGGGAGTATGAAGTACTGCGTGATTGGCATGCCTGCTATTACCTCAGCTTGGCGGAAGATGGCGAAATTGGCTTACGAGGTTCAGAGCAGCTCATCTGGCTAGAACAATTGGAGCAAGAGCGTGATAATTTTCGTGCCGCTCTGGAATGGGCCATACAAAGAGCCAGGGATGCTCAATATATTTCCGTCTTCCCCGCTTTCGCGCAGGCAGCAGCACAGGGAAGAGTTGTCGCGGGTAGCCACACATTATCAATGTCGGGTTTTCCCTCGGAGGGAGTGTGTTCGCTGGAATTATCATTGCGCCTGGCCGCTGCGCTGCGGCCTTATTGGGAATGGCAGGGCCATTTGACCGAGGCGCGTTACTGGCTGAATGCGGCCTTGAGTTACTCGTATCAAAGTGAAACTGTAAAGACGCAGTTGATAGCACGTGCGAAAGCTTTAAGCGAATTCGCCCGCTTGACTTGCCTGCAAAATGATCAGGAGAGTGCGATACAACTGATTGATGAGAGTATTGCCCTCTGGCGACGACTGGATGAACCGGATGGCCTGGCTACGGCCCTCATGCATCGCAGTTGGGTTGGCTTCGCTATCTCAGATTTCCCTATGATCAAGGTTGTTTTGCAGGAGGGGATAGACATTATCTCATCGGCAAATAAATGGTTACACGCGCAGTTGCTCTTTTATTTGGCGTCGGTGGAAGGCTTTACAGGTGAGTTTGAGCGTATGCACGAGTGCTATGCCGAGAGTAAAACGCTCTTCGAGCAGGTTGGTGATAGATGTGCTATTGCTGATCTGCTCAAAGATAAGGGCGGCATGATGATCTTGGAGGGTAAATTTCTGGAGTCTTATGACAGTTTGTTGCAGAGTTTGCAGCTCTGCTACGAGCTAGATCATAAACAATTTATCACGACGGGCTTAGGTCTGCTCAGTTTTACGGCGGGTGTCCTGGCACAACCTGACCCAGAGCAGGCCAGTATCAATTCGGCATTGTTTGGCGGCGCGGCGGATAGCCTGATGGAGAGCAGCGGCTTTGTACCCTGGACCAAAACAAATGACTTCATCAAGAGTATCCGTGCCTATATTCGCGCTCGTATCCCTGAGACACGCTGGCAAGAGGCATGGAATGCTGGACGTGCTATGACGGTAGAGCAGGCGCTTGAGTTGGCGCAGCGTATTCGTACAACGTTTGAGGGATGACGAATAACCTGTATGAACCGGTTTTCTATAGACGGGGTTTGGAGTAAGCATGAATCGTGAAACAGATGTATTGATTATCGGCGGAGGTATTATTGGCAGTGTTATCGCCTATCATCTGAGCAAAGCAGGAGTTGAGGTGGCGATTGTTGAGCGCGAAGAGATTGCCGCTGAGGCATCGCACGCCGCAGCTGGTTTGCTGGCTCCTGGTGGTGTGCTGAATGGCCCCAAAGCAGTTGCTGATCTCTTTTTAGCTAGTTGGGCCATCACGGCTGAGATGCTGGCTGAAGTTGAGGTAGCGAGCAGTGTGCGGGTTGAATATCAGCGCACTGGTGCTTTGCATATCAGTACAGACGCGGAAGAATTGCGCCAGTTGCGTGCCTATGCCCAGGTTTGGCAAGAATATGGCTTAGAGGTTACGTGGTTGGAGGGAGAAGCGGTACACCAATACGAGCCGATATTGAGTTCGACCTTTGATGCCGCGCTCTATGTCCCTCACGCCACAAGTATTCGACCGCGTTTAGTTACCACGGCCTATGCTACGGCGGCACGTAAGTTAGGGGCGCAACTGTATGAGCATTGCGAAGTAGTGGGTATTCAGCAGGATGTTGGTAAAATTGTGGCTGTGCAGACGGCGCAGGGTGAGACGATTGCGTGCAAGCGATTGGTCATCGCTGCCGGTGCATGGTCGGCCCAGGTTGGCGCGTGGCTGGGATTGTCGATTCCTGTTGTGCCTTCACGGGGCCAGATATTCTCGCTGCGTCAGCCCGCTACGCCGCTTCAGCACACGATCTTTGTTGGCGATATTTATCTTGTGCCAAAAGTCGATGATACGATCTATGTTGGTGCGACCCGTGAGCAGGTGGGCTTCGATAAAAGCGTGACGGCAGGTGGTATTGCCTGGCTGCTCCAGCAAGCCTTACCAGCTGTACCCATGTTTGAGCAGGCCGAACTGGTCAATATCTGGACAGGATTGCGCCCTTTATCGCGTGATGCCAGTCCTATTCTTGGCAAAGCACCCGGCTGGGAGAATGTCATTTTGGCAACTGGGCATGGTGCAGGCGGCTTTGAACTGAGCGCCATCACCGGCAAAACCATCACCGAGTTGCTGCTCACAGGTCGGACACCCGCGCTTATTCGACCCTTTGGGCTTGAACGCTTCTTGTAAAGCAAAGCAGGGTATCCCTCGCGTCTACCCTGCATAGTGATGGTGCGTTGTTACTCACCATTTCCATGTTGCGTGGTGATAGGTGTGGATATGGGGTGGAAGTTTGTGTTGACAGGTTTGGGTGGATGAGGCAGAAGGGATGATGAATAGATGTGCTATGTACTGTCACGGGAAAGGATTGTCTATGCGCGGGAAATGGCGTCTGCAACTCTTGGTGCCGGGCTTTGCCCTTTGTGCGGTTCTGGTATTGCTCTTCCTCACACCATTAACAGCATTTGCAATGGTCAATACCGGAAACTTTCAACCATCTGGAATACAGGGTACCAGCCCTCTTTCAACGGCATATATGAATGGCTATCGGCAGGGCTACCAATCTACCTGTAATGGTGGAGTAGACGCGAATACGTATCCAGCAGCGGCTGGAAATTCAGGCTATAATGCGGGCTACCAGCAGGGCTATCAGTATGGTGCTGGTAACTGTAACAATCAGCCTGCTGGTACGCCCTATAACACGACCAGTACGCCGTATCAGACTACCAGCACGCCCTATAACAGCTATGGTGGCTATAGTTCGCCCAACGGCAGTTATACTCCTGCTTATGGCACGAATGATGCGCCCTTATTCAATGTGCAAACCAATGTAACAGTGTCGGGTAATCACTGATACTACTATGTTTAAGGACAGCATGGCACCCACCAGGGGTGTCACTACATCTAACGTGCGCCTCCGGTGGTGGCTTATACATGTAGTGACACCTCTGGTGGGTGCCATGTTCCGTTAGTTAATTTCCTGGCGGAATCACGGCGAGAAGCTTGGCTTCTTGAACCAGCTTGTTGAATGCGGCCACGTCATCGGCGATGATGCCGCGTAACTGCTGAAACTGACTCTCGACACGTTGCGAAAGCAGTTCAAAGACCTGATACGCTGAGCGTGTTGGAGCGGCATCCGCGCTGGATACTACACCAGCGAGCGAGATGAGCTTGGCATTGAGCTTCATGGGCATATCCAGTGTATCAAGCTGATCTTTGGCTTTGGGTTGAATCAGTTCATTCTCAACAGCCTTTAGCTTCTCTTTAATCAGCTTGCCCTGAGCTGTCAATGTGTCATGACTGGCATGGCCCTTCGCACGTTGTTCCCACTCATCAACCTGCTTACTCAGACTGTTGAGCGTGTTCAAGGCGCTATTCGTCTCAGAAACCTTATCTCGAAGCTTCAGCAGTAGATCGAATTGCGTTTGCAACTCCTCCTGCGTGACCTCGACACGTGGGTCTTTACGAATCTCGAAGGATGCGTTATAGCTCAGCTCACCAACTTTGAGTTGTACCTGATACGTGCCAGGAACAGCGCGTGGGCCGCTCGCGGGATCATCGATACCCTCGTAATGCTCAACTTTGGTTGGACCAGGATAGCGTGTGTTCCACGTGAAGCGATTAGCACCCGCCTCTTTAGCGACGCGCGGCTCCTTTTTCTCGTCCTTCTTTTTGTCTTTTGCTTTATCTCCCGTCTTGCTCTCGTCCTTCTTTTCCTCGCTAGAGAAGGTTCTGATGGTATTGCCATGCACGTCGAGGAAGGTCAATGTGACCTCGCCCTCCGGCTTCTCCTTAAAGTAATAATGGACGACAACGCCATCGGGCGGATTTTGCCCGCTATCCAGGTATTTCTTGACTTTCTCGCCCGTCGGTCGCTCCTCCTGGCGATACGTGACAACAAATGCGCCGCTATGCTGATAGTTCTTGGACCATTTGGCCGGTGGGCCACAGCCGCCACTGGTGGCAAAGAGCACGAACGGACGGGGTGGGAAGAGATAGGCGCTGGCGCTATGCAGGCCGTTACTCATCAAGCGCAGTGGTGTGAGGTCGTCAATCACCCAGAACGAACGCCCGTGTGTAGCGGCGATGAGGTCGCTATCTTTGATGGTAAGATCATGGATCGGCACGGCAGGCAGGTTCAACTGCAAAGAGTGCCAATGTTCACCATCATCGAACGAGACATGTACGCCGGTTTCGCTACCAGCATAGAGCAGACCACGTCGCTCAGGGTCTTCGCGGATGACCCGTGTGAAGACATCAGAGGCGAGACCATTGGTGATTTTTGTCCAGGTCTGACCGTAATCGTGCGTTTTGTAAAGGTATGGCTGGAAGTCGTCCATCTTATAGCGTGTAGCAGCTAGATAAGCGGTCGCTGGATTATGCGGCGAGGATTCGAGAATGCTGATGAGCGCCCATTCCGGTAAATCAGGCGGTGTAACATTTTGCCAGCTTTTGCCGCTATCACGCGAGATATGTACCAATCCATCATCCGAGCCAGCCCAGAACAGGCCGCGCTCCAATGGTGACTCTACGAAGGCGAAGATGGTGCCATAATATTCGGTGCCGACGTTATCCTGGGTGATGGGGCCACCGGAAGACTCCATTTTGCTCTGATCATTGCGCGTCAGATCAGGGCTGATCTCTTCCCAACTGTTGCCCTCGTTAGTCGAGCGGAAGGCGTGGTTGCCAGTAGCATACAGCACGTTGGGGTCATGCGGTGAGAGCAGAATGGGGAAGGTCCATTGGAAGCGGTACTTCGCGTTCTTTGCTGGTTCACCCAGATTCGCCTCCGGCCAGACGCTAATCTCGCGTACCTGCCCAGTGTGATGGTCATAGCGTGTGAGATAGCCCAGATAGCTACCTGAATAAACGATGTTGGGATTATCGGGTCGGATGGCGATATAGCCGCTCTCGCCGCCCCCAACCTCGTAGTAGTCGGAGAGCGCGATTGCGCCCAATACCGAACGGCTAGGTACGGTGATGGTGCTATTATCTTGTTGCGCACCATAGATGCGATATGG